>DATNQN010000135.1 GCA_036703985.1 Leptolyngbyaceae cyanobacterium | reverse complement strand
CAATCAACAACGCCTGAAGGCATGGGCAGAGCAATGTCCAGAAAATTTCCAACATCAATATCTGTTAGTCGCCGCAGAAATCACCCGCATATCGGGTAACTGGTATGAAGCCATAAATTTATACGACAAAGCAATTAAATCCGCTCAAGAAAATGAGTTTATCCACGAAGAAGCACTCGCCAACGAACTAGCCGCCAACTTTTGGTTAGCCCAAGAAAAACCCGAATTCGCCCAAATTCATTTAAAAAAAGCACGCCAATGCTATCAAATTTGGGGAGCCAAACGCAAAGTAGAAGATTTAGATGAAAAATATGTACAATGGCTTGGTTCAACCGCCACAGATACGCAAAGCAATACTATCAAGACAATCACCACAACTGGTAGAAATTCTGGCGAAACGTTGGATTTTGCCGCCGTAATGAAAGCATCTCAAGCTATCTCCGGCGAAATCGTTTTAGAACAATTATTAAACCAAGTGATGAAAGCTGCGATCGCAAGCGCAGGTGCAGAAAAAGGTTTTCTCATCCTGGATAAAAACGAGAATTGGGTTATAGAAGCGCAAGCAGCAGTAGAGAGCGATCGTATTACCATTCTCCAATCCATTCCCATCGATTCTGTAGACCCTACAACTAAAATTCCCCATTTATCAACCGCCATCATTAACTACGTCGCTCGCAGCCACGAAAATGTAGTATTAAATAATGCCACCGAAGAAGGACAATTTACCCGTGACCCCTACATAATCACCACTCAACCCAAATCGATCCTCTGCACTCCCCTACTCGATCGCGGCAAACTAGCAGGCATTCTCTACTTAGAAAATAACATTGCGATCGGCGCATTTACCCCGCAAAGAGTCGAAACTTTAAAAATCATCGCCGCCCAAGCCGCCATCTCGATTGAAAACGCAAATCTCTACGAACAATTAGAAGATTACAACCGAACTTTGGAGCAAAAAGTCGAAGAACGCACCAAAGAATTATCCCACACCCTGGAAATTCTCAAAGCAACTCAAGCGGAATTAGTAATCGAAAATGCGCTGCTCAGGAGTGCCGAAGAACCGCAGGGTTACGATTACCAAGTAGGTGGAAGTTTGCCCATCGATGCACCTACTTATGTCGTGCGATCGGCAGACCGACATTTATACAAAGCCTTAAGACTCGGACAGCTTTGCTATATCCTGAATACCCGACAGATGGGTAAATCCAGCTTGCGCGTCCAAATCATGAAAAAGCTGCAAGCAGAAGGTTTTACTTGTACTGCGATCGATATTTCTACAATGAGCAATTCCCAGGTAACTTTAGAGCAGTGGTATGCAGGCTTTGCCTACCTTCTAGTTAGCGGTTTGAATCTGTTAGATAAAGTCAATATCCGAACTTGGTGGCGGGAACGGGAATTATTATCGCCCGTGCAGCGTTTATCAGAATTTCTCAACGAAGTCTTGTTAACGAATATTTCTGAAAAAATTATTATTTTCATCGATGAAATTGATAGCATACTCGACCTTCAGTTCGATAGCAGTGCATTTTTTGGCATCATCCGCACTTGCTATAACAAACGCGCTGACAGTTCCGACTACCAGCGTTTGAATTTTGTTCTATTAGGCGTAGCGACTCCTTCCCAATTAATTCAAGATAAAAATCGTACTCCTTTTAATGTCGGTCAAGCGATTCAACTCAAGGGTTTTCAAGTACATGAAGCGCAACCTTTACTGCAAGGATTGACCAAACGAGTTACCAATCCGCAAACGTTACTTACAGAAGTAATAAACTGGACGGGAGGACAGCCTTTTCTCACCCAAAAAGTCTGCAAATTGATTTGCACTTCTGACTCGCCGATTCCGACTAATGATGAAGCAGCTTATGTAGAAGATTTAGTGCGATCGCAAATCATCGAAAATTGGGAATCGCGAGACAATCCAGAGCATTTGCGAACGATACGCGATCGGATTGTGAAAGATAAACAGCGTGCGGTTGAATTACTAAAACTTTACCAACAAATTTTACATCAAGGAAAGGTGGTAGCGGTTGATAGTCCTGAAGAAACCGAATTAATCATGTCCGGGTTAGTAGTAAAACGAGACGATTATCTCCACGTCAATAACCGGATTTATGAATTAGTATTTGACTATATTTGGGTAGAGAAAAACCTATCGTCTGTCCCAAAAAAGTGATGATTTATAACCGAGTTTAAATAATGATATATAGCGATCCTATTTAAATAATCAACCCCACCCTAGCCCTCCCCTTGGTAAGGGGAGGGTTGGGAGGGGTTTAGTTGTTCGCAATTCATTTAGGATCGCTATATTTACAAAAAATCCAAATTGTAGTTATAAAGCAGATGGTGGGTTACGGCACGGTTCGTTAATTATTAGTAGAAAATTTTGAATTGATTGCCCGTGCCTAACCCACCCTACAATTGCTTCCCTTTCCCTTTCCCTCCTCCCTCCCCTATGTTTCAAACCACTCGCCGCCGCCTTGCTATTTGGTACACCACCGTTACGGCAGTTTTACTATTATTATTTGCTACCAGCGTTTATTTATATGTTCGCAATACGTTAATCGAACGGATCGACGATACGCTCAATCATGTGGTGGAAGTGGTAGAGCGATCGATCGCGATCGAAGCCAATTCTGGTGGTAACAAATATCACGTTAATTTAGAAGCTAGTTTCCGAGATAATGCCGAAACCGTAGAAGACGATCGCATCGATTTAGAGTGGTTTAGTCCCACTGGCGAATTACTTTGGTCTACTTTTTCCGAACCTTTAAATATTCCCATTTATCCCAATCGTTTGGGCGAGACGGTGCGCGTTGTCAAAGGGGGAGGAAGGAAAACGGGGAGAATGGCTGAAAATTTACCCCTTCGTTTTTCCCAACCATCTAATACAATTCTCTTGCGTCAAATCACCGACAGAGTACAAGTAGGGAGACAAGTATTAGGATATTTGCGAGTTAGCCATCCTTGGTTTGAAGTAACTAAACCCAGCCGTCAATTAGTAGTAGATTTGAGTTTTGGTATCATCGTTATGGTGATTTCCGTAGCAGCAATTGGCTGGTTTCTCTCTGGATTAGCGATCGAACCAGTGCGAGAATCTTACCAAAGTTTAAAACAATTTACCTCCGATGCTTCTCACGAATTACGAAGTCCGATCGCGATGATTCAAACTAACGTTCAAGTAGCATTAGCCGATCCGGATTTGCAATCCCAGCCCCAACGCCAACAGTTAAAAGTCATCGAAAGATTAACTCAGCGGTTAGGGCGTTTGGTGGATGATTTGCTATTTCTTGCCAGACAAGATAGCGGCATCGTGCAACCTCGTTTTGCACCTTGTCCTTTAGATGCTTTATTAATGGAAGTAGTAGAAGAACAACAATTAGTAGCAAAAGAAAAAGCGATCGAGCTTTGTTTGCACATTGAAGAAAATTCCGAAGATAAAAGCATGGGTAATTTAGGATGGGGTAAAGGCAAAAAGAATAATTCCCAATTTCCCATTGCCAATTCCCCATTTCTCAATAGTACTTTTGAGGAAATGGAAGAAGAGTTTTTCTCTTTGCATGGAGATTGGGATCAATTGGCGCGATTGTTTACGAATTTGATCGGAAACGCCCTGCAATATACGCCGCCAGAAGGTAAAGTTAACGTGCAGTTGCAAAGAATTACCCGTCGCAGCAATTATCCTCAACTGCAAGTAAAGGTGCAAGATACGGGAATTGGGATTCCAGAAGATGCGTTACCTCATTTATTCGATCGCTTTTATCGCGTCGATCCCGCCCGTACTAGAGTTACCACCACCGGATCTGGGTTAGGATTGGCGATCGCATCTGCGATCGCCCAAAATCATTACGGTAGCATCCGCATCGATAGCACCCTCAATCAAGGTACGATCGTTACCGTCACCTTACCCCAAAATCGATTAGAAGCTGTTAGTTCTTAGTCATTAGTCATTTGTTATAACAAGTTGAGTAGCAGTAAAATTTAGTATTTTTGGAAATTATTTCATCTTCCTTTGGTTAAGTTTAAATTTTCCGAATCAAACAATATTACTAATTAAAAACTTAAATCATATCAACTAGTAGTCCACCAAAGTAGTTTTGAGGGGTTAAAGAAACCCGGTTTTTTAGAAAAGCTGGGTTTCTAGCTCCCCACAACCAATCAAAATCAATTTGGCAGACTACTATTGCAATAAAGCCGCAGTAATATATCAAAAAATTTCCCCATCTTTTGATATGTCTCCTCTGACAGATGAGGGCGAATCAACGTCAGATTATCGTCAAAATAACGCAATGTGACATTAGAGGATCATTTAGAAAATACTATGACCATTGGAATCCGTGAAGATATTGTCTATATTCTTCTCAAGAAAATCAGCGATACCGATAGCAGCCAAGGAATGCACCGGGTCGAATTCAACGAAACAGACTTTGCAGGCAGAGAAATTAGCCCTGCCGAATTTTTAGGGCATTTGGATTATTTAAATCAAAAGCAATATATCAATGCTGAATTTAGCGGCAACGCTTACGGTAATCAGGAAGATGTTCCCGATGCTTTTAATCCGAAAGAAGTCGATGTGAGAATCGCCAATACTTATGGTGCGCCAGATGGCCCATTACCTCATTTAATTACTTTCCAGAAGGCAGAACTAACAGAAAAAGGCCGCAAAATGCTGGAAAAAATGGATAGCAATCTTCCTCAATCGGTTAAAGAAGGGCCGAAAGTCCCGATTGCTAGCAAAGATATGCCTTTCCTAGAAAAAGTAATGCTCAAAGGCAATATATCCGATCCCTTTGATGCTAGAGATATTACAGAAGTTGTCTATCGCACAATGCGCGATATGATGACCACCGAAGCTGCCGAACGAGTAGAAAACGAGCTACATCAAGAAATCGCGCCTGCCAGAGATAAAGCTTTACAAAACGAAGTGGCAGACCTTTGGAGAGATACTAATCCTTTAGTTAGTTTCTTGAGCAAAGTGCGTCCTCCTTTAATTATTAAATCCGACACTTTCCTGTTCCGAGTACAACAAGAAGCTGGATTACAACCAGATGTAGCACCAGAAACAGTAGTAAAAGCAGTTTTCTCTGCTACGAAAGACGAATTATCTTCAGAGCGCATTCAAGAAATCGCTAATTTCTTGCCCGATAAAATTCGGCAAATGTGGGAGCGAGCTTAATGTTAAATCAGTTAACAGTTATTAGTTAACTGTTAACTGATAACTGATGACTGTTTACTATCACGTAAAGGAGGTGTTATGAATACACCAAATCTAGAACGGGGACTCAAATATAGTTTTGGGTTACTCACTGCGATCGCGGGAATTTTCTCGATCGCGTTTTCAGCAACAGCGATGCCGATCGAAAAAGCCGATCGCAATTCCCAATTTTCCCCCGTAGTTTCCCAACAAGCAGAAACGGGTTATCAGATTAGTCAGATTAATATAACTCCCGGTAGAACTAACGTTATTCAACCGCCCCTACCGGAATCGCGATCGAACGCCGTCGCTAGAGTAATTCCCACTCAGGGTACGGTAGACGTAGAAGTAATCAACAGAACTAACGTTCCGGTAACCTACGAAGCAATTACTTATACTCCCCAGCGCTCCTTAAGACGTGGCGCAAACATCACTCTACGCAACCTACCAGCCCCGGTAACCATTACTTTCAATCGCCAAGATGAGGGATTACTGAACGTAATTCCCCGTACCACTTCTCGAAATGGCGTTTTACAAGTGATTTTGGAAGAACAAAACCGATTAACGGATAAATTAGGTACGATCCGCGTGCAAGATAATGGTCAGGTTTTTCTCAATTAACGATCGAAAAAACCGCCCTCATAGAGCGGTTTTTTTTTAAGATTTTATATACCAATTTACTTTAACCGTGTCACAAATCTTTCCCCCAGCCCCCCTGCCACAATAGTAAAAGTGACGGGTAATAGGAATTACCCTTGGATTACCAACTTTGTAATAAACTGCCAAGTAAGCATGAGACAAAGCTTTTCCGCTAAGGCGATCGCAAAAAAGAGAAATAAGAGCGAGGAAGAAGTTAACCTGAATTCGTTATAAATTAAGGTTCTGGCAAAATTTCCAGCACTTCGCCTAACAGGATCGCTTCCGTCCTTGCATCTTGCAAAACACGAGCTACCGCGATCGCATCCCGATAACTTTTCCTCGCCTCACCGTACTTACCGACTAAGAGGTAAAGTTTAGCTAGCGATTGCAAAGTCGTAATTTCTTGACGGCGGTTCTCGGTACTGCGATCGAGCGCCAAACGATCTTCTAATAGCTCAAAAGCTCGGATATACTGCCCGGTAGAACTGTACAGAGACACCAAAGCATCGATCGCGCGATACTGATTGGGGCGATCGAGGGCAGCTTCCGCAACTCTCATCGCCGCACCGTAAGCACCGATAATATCTCGAAAATCCTGGCTTCTCGGTACTGGATGAGGAGTTCTCGCACGATAAGCATCTCCTAAATTATTCAGCGTATTAGCTTTACCGATCGGTTCTCCAGCGCGATTTCGATAAATTAAAGCTTCTTCATATAATCTAATGGCTTGATTGTAATCGCGACTGCCAAATGCCGCCAATCCCAAATTACTCAGAGATAAACCGATTCCTTCCACGTTATTTATACTACGAGCGATCGCCAACGCTTCCTCAAAAGTAGTTCTCGCCCCCGGAATACTACCCCTCCGCAATAAAACCGTACCGATATTATTCAAACCATAAACTTGTCCTGGCAAATCTTTGTTATCGCGAGCCACTCCCAATCGTCGCCGCAAAGCTTCCTCTGCATTTTGGTAATCTCCCAAAGCCGCATAAGCCAACCCAATAAAATCATAAACTCTTCCGACTGATTGAAAATCACCAATTTGATGATAAATTTGGGCTGCCTGCATCCAATAAGGAATTGCTTTATCTAAATTACCTTGCAGCTGGGATTGTCCGCCGAAACGAACTAGCATATCCGCGCGATCGCGCAATTCCCCTTGCGTACCGTTATTAATGCGGATATTTAGTTGTTCGTTCAGATCCGATGCACCTAAAAGTAAAAAGTAAAAAGGTAAAAGTAAAAAGAAAGATTTAAATGGGGAATGGGGAATGGAAAATGGGGAATGGAAAATGGGGAATCGCTTTGAAAAAGGAGATTTTTTCATTGCCAATTTTTTATTAACTATTCTCCATTTTTCGAGCTTTTGCGGTATTCCTTTCATAAGTTACGTTCATTTAAATTCACATTTTCATGCCTCAGTAACAATCGTCAATTGGACACCGATATTAACGATTGAGTGTTGAGAAGTTAAATGGTTCGATCCTGCATTTTAAACTTCTTCCCTAGCAAGAGAGCCCCTAGCAAGAGAGCCCCCTAAATTAGAGGAGTTGCGATATCAATTTCCGGGTCTTCCTGCGGCATGGTTTCTTCTTCTCCAAAATAGATGGCGCGAATATCGGCTGGCAAGACTTGATGCAATTGTTGCAATCCGATTTGCAGCAATTCTCTAATTTGGGCGGGGGGAATGGCTTCTCCTTCTGCTTGCAAATAAGCGGCGATCCGGGATTCACTCCAGCGAAAAGTTTGAGACATCACTACTAATAAACGTGCCAGAGGATCGAGCATATCCAAAGCTTGTTCGGTGTAGCACCAAAGAGGGGGGGAAGCTTTGCCTAAAGAGTAATCTATCGACTCGACAGGCGGTAGTTCTGCTTGATTGATGCACAAAGCGGTGATATTAATCAGCCAGTTTTGGAGGTTAAAGTTTTCCATTCCCGGTACGCTGCTACCCCGCAAGTCTAGTTCGCCTAATGCGTGATAGATATGTCGCCAGGTGATGGCAAACAAGTAGTCTGCTTGGACTGGCGATCGCCCGGAGTGAGCGATTAAAGTGTAAACGATCGGACTGTAGCGACAGAAAATCGCCGTAAAGTATTTACCTTCTTCGGGATGGCGCTGAAACAGGGTCAGCAGTTCGCGATCGCTGTAGTGAAACAGCGCTTTGATAATGGGATGATTGCTTTCGGGAAAATGGGGAATCTGCACAATAGTTTAACCAGTGTTTCGTTAAACCTAATTTAGTTCAACCCCATACTACACTGGGGATTGACGATCGGTGATGGGCGATCGAGAAATTAACAATGGCAATTTAATTGTAAAGGTGGCTCCCATTCCCACGCCAGCACTTTCCGCATCGATCGTCCCGCCGTGCAACTCCACCAAGTAACGCGCCAAAGTCAATCCCAGTCCTAATTCTCCGTTCGATGGAGAGGAATTGTTCTCCCCTTGGCGAAATGGCTCGAACAGATGGGGTAAAAATTGAGGATTTATGCCAATACCAGTATCTTTAACCTGAATTTGAATATAATCAACTGATGATTGAGAATATAAACTGTTTTTCTCTTTTTCGCTGTCTATATCAATTTTTAGCTCTTCATTGCCAATTTTTTCTAAAGAAAGTCGCACGTCTACCCGTCCGCCATCGGGAGTAAACTTAACGGCATTAGAGAGCAAATTCCACAATACTTGTTGTAAACGATCGCGATCGCCCATAATCTCCGTTTCCGTACATTCGATCGCTGATTCCAATCTAATATTTTTGGTTTCAGCTAGGGGGCGCACCAAATCCGTAGCGCCGTAAATCACCAACACCGGGTCTAGGGGGCGCAAATTTAGCTGGAAATTGCTTTCCATCATCCGGGAGATCTCTAAAATGCGATCGCTTACCTGTAGCTGATATTTGGCATTGCGCTCGATCGTTTCTAGCAGTCTTTTTAAAGTTCCTTCCTCAAATTTCGAGGTACGATGCAGCAATCCGGCACACCCCATAATCACGTTAAGAGGCGTCCGCAATTGATGGGATACCATTGCCAAAAAGCGGTCTTTAATTTGGTTGAGCTTCGCCAATTCTTCAGCTTTTTGTCGGAGGTTTGTTTCGATTTGTTTGCGATCGGTAATATCGATAGAAACGCCAGTAATGCCGATAATATTCCGCTCGGAATCCCGCAACGCTTCCACTCTCAAATCCAAGTAAACTTCTTCTCCATTAATATTTACTCGAATTTCTTCTCGAACGCCAACACCGCTTGTCAAGACCCGACTCTTAAGTTCCATCACCCGCAGCGCATCTGATGAAAACATTAACTCCACATCGGTTTTTCCTAAAAATTCCTCGATCGAGTATCCTAACTGGGGGTTGTAAATCCAAGTGTAGCGAAGGTCTCGGTCTTGATTAAATAAAATAATCGGGTAAGTAGCTAGCGCCATCCGAAAGCGATTTTCACTCATTTTACTTACTGCTTGTGTTTGTTGGCTTTCGGTAATAAGTTGAGCAAAACCAATCACTCGTTCTGGATAACCATCTTTATTTCGTAAAATTAAACCTTGGTCGCAGATCGATATATATTGATTGTTTTTATGAAGAATTCGATATACCAACTGAAATCTAGTTTGATTGCCTAAAGCTTCGCAAATTTTAGCCCACGTAAGAGGACGGTCATTGGGATGAATGCGATCGTTCCACCAATCACTACTTGGCTCTACCTCTTGGGGACTATAGCCCAAAAGCGCAAATATATTATCCGTTCTTTCTACCCGGTTAGTAGCAATGTCCCAATTGTAGATCGTCCCATTTACCGCCAAGGTAGCTAACTGCCGGAGATCGATCGCCTTTGTAAGTTCT
This sequence comes from Leptolyngbyaceae cyanobacterium, assembly GCA_036703985.1. Taxonomy (GTDB): domain Bacteria; phylum Cyanobacteriota; class Cyanobacteriia; order Cyanobacteriales; family Aerosakkonemataceae; genus DATNQN01. The sequence goes on along the minus strand of DATNQN010000135.1, from coordinate 21,956 downwards.
TCTCTTTGCTGGCGATCGTTCAAGTTAGTCGGACAGCCAACACCACTTGGCACGAGTTCCACCGTAGCAGTAGAAATTACCGTAGAAGAGCTTGAAGAGAAATCACTAGTTCTATTCTTTACCGCATCTTGAGTAATATGAGTATATTTAGGGAGAGAAGTAGTAGCCAGTACCTGCTTGCGAATATCCCGCGAGCGATCGACTTTCTGCAACGCCGCAACTTGATTGCGAAGTTCTTCCACCTCGGCAATCAGTTCCTCTTTCGTCTTATCGCCATCTCTTGCTGAATTCATAGATTTGTTTGCTTGCGTGTAAGAGACTACATTTAGTCACACAAGAAAAACTGGCCAATTTCCGTGTATTTTTCTATCGAAAGTTAGACATAAGATTGCTGTAATGCGTCTTCTTATCTATCTAATGGTACATGACATTGACAAAACGTTGCCATTTTAACTGGTTAAGAATCGGTTATAAAGTCAGGAGTGGCGTGAGATGGGGAGATAGGAGAGGAAAGGAGCTAGGGGCTCTCTTGCTAGGGGCTAGGGAAAAGGAAAATTTGTTAACTCTAACTTCTGACTCCTGAATTCTGACTCCTGAATTCTGACTTTCCCCCTGATAGACTAGAAACAAATAAGATGGTATATGTCTGCTTGCAAATTCCCTTAAGTGCAACTAGTTCTTCTCACCTTATAAGTTCATGGTTCCAGTTACCTTTATTCCTACACTGCATTTGTCCGCTTCCTTCGGTGTATTCTTAGCTTGGCTACCGATCGATAGCCTGTTTTCCACCCAAGGAATCATGGTGATGCTACTGGTAGCTTATGCAGGTGCCATGTGGATGTTCCTTACCAGTGCGCCGAAAGTTTATACAATTATGGTCACGGATCTAGAAATTGCCCGACAAATGTATGAAGGGTTGCTAGACCTACCAGTGGCAGACGTGCCTTTGCATTATTACTACAATTACGAGCAAACCTTGGGTACTACTGGCATGGACCCGCTTTACATGGCAGGGAATCCCACTTTATCCACTAGCACTAAAGCATTAAATCAACCAGATGGTCTTTGGTATCAATTAAAGAAAAACACTCAGTTGCACGTCATATCTGGTGCTAGTTTAGGAGAAAAAGAGCGGCAACGCCATGTTTGTTTCGATCGCGATTGCTTAGAACAAGTGCTGATGCGCGTCCAAGTTCGAGGCTTAAAGCACAAAATCCGCCGCGAAAAACCACTAAACTTTTTAGTCAAAGATTTAGATGGTCGAGTCATCGAAATGGCAGAAGTTTCTTCATAAAGGATGAAGGGTGAAGGATGAAGGATGAAGTCAGAATTCAGGAGTCAGAATTCAGGAGTCAGAATTCAGGAAATTAGTTCTATTTTCCCCCCATCTCCCCATCTCCCCATCCCCCCATCTCCCCATCCCTTTATTTACTCTTCACCCTTTTCTGGCTTGAGGAGGGGAAATGCTATGACATCTCGAATACTGGCAGAATCAGTTAACAGCATCACCAACCTGTCAATCCCAATTCCCAAACCACCAGTCGGCGGCATACCATATTCCAAAGCAGTCAGAAAATCTTCATCCACACCATGCGCTTCCAAATCTCCAGCTGCTTTTCGCGCCGCTTGTGCTTCCAAACGTTCTCGCTGATCTAAAGGATCGGTAAGTTCCGAGAAACTGTTCGCCGTCTCTCTTCCCACGATAAACAACTCGAATCTTTCTACTAAACCTGGTTGAGAACGGTGCGGTTTCGCCAAAGGAGAAATTTCTACCGGATAATCTAACACAAAAGTAGGCTGAATCAGGTTTTCTTCTACCTTCTGCTCGAACACTTCATTGAGTGCTTCCCCAAGGGAGTTACAATCTTCTAAACCCTCAACCCCAAACTCGTGAGCAACTTGCTGCGCTTCGTGAAGAGTTTGGAACTTACTAAAATCGAGTCCGGTTTTTTCTTTTACTAACTCGTGCATGGTAACGCGACGCCAAGGAGGAGTTAAGTCAATCTCCGTTCCTTGATAATTGATTTGCAGCGTACCCAACACTTCCCGTGCAGCATTAGTAATCAGCGCTTCTGTCAGCGCCATCATATCATTGTAATCAGCGTAAGCTTGGTAAACCTCGATCGTCGTAAATTCTGGATTATGGCGAGTGGAAATACCTTCATTGCGGAAAATTCTTCCCATTTCATAAACTTTCTCAAAACCACCGACAATTAACCGCTTCAGATGTAACTCCGTCGCGATTCGCAAGAACAACTCCATCTCTAGAGTATTGTGGTAAGTAATGAAAGGACGCGCCTCAGCACCACCCGCTTCCCCTTGCAAAACCGGAGTTTCGATTTCCATAAAACCCCTGGTATCCAAATAGCGGCGAATCGATGCCGTAATTAAAGCACGACGGCGGAAAGTCTCTCGCACTTTCGGATTGACGATTAAATCAACATAACGTTGGCGATACCGCTTGGCAATATCTGTCAATCCGTGCCATTGATCTGGTAAAGGCAGCAACGACTTAGTGAGAATAGTGTACTGCTTGACATAGACTGATAGTTCACCTTTTTCAGTCCGTTTAATCGTCCCTTTCACACCGATGATGTCCCCTAAATCGGTGAGTTGTTTGAGGTGGTTGAAAGCATCCGGATCGATCTCTGCCATGTTTTCCTGGATACGGTTTTTCTCCAGGTACAACTGAATCGTTCCGGTTTCGTCTTGCAAATTAAAGAAAGCTAGTTTTCCGAACACGCGACGTGCCATAATACGACCAGCCACAGCAACTTCTACATCTACTTCTTCACCGTTAGTTAAATTGGCGTATTTTTCTTGCAGTTCTGCTGACTGGTGGGTAGATTCCCAGCGATAGGCGTAGGGATTCAATCCCAGTTGCTTGAGTTGTTCGACTTTCTGTAGTCGGGTGGCGCGAATTTCATCTCGCGTGGAGTGGTGTTCTTGTGGGGATTGTTGGTCGGACATGATCGAGGACTTTTAGGGACAATTTCTGATTATAGAATGGTTGCCGCTTAGAGGCTGCTGATAAATCAAAGATTATGTAAGCTGCGTGATGGCTTTACCGATTTTGACTGTAACGCACCGCCTTGAGTTAATGGTGCGTTACGCTTAAGCTAACGTACCCTACACATTTTAAGGAGAGATAAATTGTTGGGTAGTTAAGGAAAGAGAACCTGGTAATGATTCTAGTCTTTTTCTACTTTTTTCTAAAGTTTTATTATCTAGTTCCCCTTTATCTTTAGCTTTCAGTAAGGCAAACATTGCTTCATAATATAAGTCTTTATCGAAAGAAAATAGGATTAGATTTACTCCCGCATTAATTGCTTTTAGAGTACTAACCCTAAAAACAATTGCGTTATTTTTAGTAATAAAATTATTATTTTCCCAAACCGTATAAGTATACTAGCAAACCATCTCTTTAGAAAGTTCATTTGCATCATTGTCATGCTCTCTGAGTAATTCTGGCAAGGTAAAGTAAAAAGTGCTGCCGCTACCTGGAATGCTTTCTACCCAAATATTTCCTCCGTACTGATGCACGATTTTCCGACAGATTGCTAAACCTAGCCCAGAACCACTTTTTTCCCGTGCATCAGAAGGGTCTACCTGTTTAAATTGGTGAAAAATTGACACTAATTTATCTGAAGGAATACCTCGCCCGATATCTTTAATTTTAAACAATACGGTCATGGGATTAGGTGATGATGCCAAGAAGTCAGGAGTGTCGCCAACAAATTCTTCAGGTATATCTATTGTATTTGCTGCTTTCACTTCATTACTTAGCCATACCGTACTACCAGGTGGTGAAAATTTAATCGCATTACTAAGTAAATTAGTTAAAACTTGAATAATCCGATCTGAATTAACATAGGAATATACAGTAGTAGTTGAAATTGATAAGTTTACTTTTGCCTGTTCTGCCATTGCTTGCATTATTTCTGTAGCTTGTACTACCAGATCTGCTATATTGCATTTTTGTAGTGATGCGCTATCCACGCCCGAATTAATTTTCTCTAAATCTAGAATGTTATTGAGCAGGCGCACTAAGCGATCGGTATTATTAGCAGCAATTTCTAGTAACCGTTTTCCTTGGGGTTGCAGGTAACCAAAACGACCGGAATTTAAAAGACCTAATGAAGCGTACATGGCAGTTAGTGGGGTTTTTAGTTCGTGACTGAGGAAGGAAATCAGTTCATCTTTCTTTTTTTCTGCTTCCTGGCGGGCAAGAATTTCTTGTCGCAAGTAGTCGTTTTGCTTTTGTAGTTTAGTTTGCAAACTCTTGATCGTGAGTTGAGTTTTGATCCGCGCTACTACTTCTTCTAAATGAAACGGTTTAGTAATGTAATCTATGGCTCCTAATTCAAAAGCTTTTAGTTTATCTTCTGCTTCACTTAAGCAACTGAGAAATATAATCGGAATGTCAGAAGTTTTTTCGATTGATTTTAATTTTTGACATACTGCATAACCATTCATTTCTGGCATCATGATATCTAGTAATATCAAATCTGGTGGCTCGACAATTGCTGCATTGATAGCGAGTTGTCCGCTAACGGTTTTTTGAACTTTGTAACCCTGTTGACTCAGAATAGTACCTAAAAATCGCAAATTGTTCGGTTCGTCGTCAACCACTAGTATTTTAATTGGTTGATTATTCATAAATTAATCTAATGTTTGAAGTTTAATTATGGTAGTCGTAAATCGAGTTTTGCTTAGGGCATTCGTCTTAAGTGTATCAAAAATATCAGACTCTAAATATCTAAACTAACGACTGCGATCTCAAGGGGATGTTCTAGGGTAAATTGGTAGTAGAGTTCTTGTTTATACTGCCGTTTAGATCGCGGTTGGAGAGTCAGCAGCCATTCTAACTGACCCATTTGGCCTAATTGAATTTCTGGATGGGTAGAAAGTAAGCGTACTTTGATTTGTTCGTCGCGGCTGATCGGTAATTGCTCGATTAGTCTGAGAGTGGTTTTGCGATCGCGCAAGTTACTCACTCCTATCTTATAAGCATAAGTTGTACGACGATAAGTATTAATTATTTCTACTTCTCGCTCCACCAAAATTCTCTCTATGCTTACTCCTTCATCAACCCCTAGATTTACTTTAAACTCTTGACCTGGTGCAACGTTTGGTAATTGAGTAGTACCGACGAGGGTATTATCCCTGATAATATAAGCCTTACCGGGTAATAATGTCACGCCATTTGAACGATTAGTCACGGTTGCCTCCAGATAAGCAAAACTGATTAATCTCGGAATGGCGGCATACTCTGTACGACAAGGATAATTATTTGTCAAAATAGTTACTTTATGAGGCGCACCATCACTGGGAATGGTGCTAGCGCGATCGAGATGAAACGTTACTACGCTACCGGATTTACTGGCTTGATTTAGCATTCTTTGCGCTACTACTAAATCGTGTTTTTTAGTAGCATCGTTTTCTTCGGCTAGCAAAGCTTCTAACTCAGTAAAGATATCATCCTCCGAGCGAGCAGAAAAATCTGAAGGAAAATCACTTTTGCGTCCGCTAATATACCAAGGTTCTAATGTTGGCGGCAGAATTCCCAATGCAGGTTTAGCAGTAGAAAAAGTAAGAGTTACTCCATTCCAATCTTCACCTGTTTTTTGTCTAATTTCTGCTAAATAGGCAATACTAATTTGATTACTATTAGTTTGCGATCGCAAGTCATATACTGGAGTCCAAATTACCCGATTCACCAGATAAGAAATTTCTAGTTGCAAATCTCCTATACTGCTAGGTTCTATGGAAATAATAATATTATAACTCGAATAAATTTCTTTAATAGTCGGTTTTTGTAACTGCCTAGCTTGTTGAACGCAAATTTCGATCTGTTTGTCTATATCTCTTAACTGCTTTTCTCTCTGAGCAATTCCATTAGCATAATCCCCGTATTGTTCTCCTAAAAAATTCAATAACTCTTTAATTTCATCTAAATTTAGCTGGGGAGTAGCAAAAGAACCCGCCAAACGCTCTAGTGATTTTTCGCTTAATCCTTCTATAAAATTACGTTGCAGTTGCACGGCTGCTAATTGATCTTGTACAGTACGTTTTTGTTGTTCTAAATATTTAATTTGACGAGAAATTTGGGCGGCTTTCTCTGTTAAAGGTTCGCTATCAAATATATTTTCGACCTGCACGGCTAATATTTGGACTGGTACTGTCCCCGCACCCCTCACCCGAAGTGATTCTGTTTGAATACTTAACGGGATTCCAGTAACGATCAATTCTCTTTCTTCTCCAGTTAAGGTTACTGTACCGCGCCTGGTGACTAGTGCTTGATTAGTATAGATAGTTACGTCAGAAATTGTGGTATCGATTATTGTCATTTGTCATCGATCATTGGTCATTTGTCATTTTTTAAAAGCGAAAATTGACTAGTTAGCGGTTAGTTTAGAAACACTAACTACTAACTAATCAATATTTAATAGTCACTTTTTAGTCAGGCTTCTTTTTATAGCGATCGATTTCTTTTTGCAATTCTTCGATTTGCCGACGTAATTCGTCTACTTGGGTTTGGGGATTTTCTGCTGTTATGTCAACTGCTCCTTGGGCGGCTGACTGTTGATAATTTCCGCTGCGAATGTTGCGATATTCTGGTGAATTTGACCATTGTCTTATGTAACCGATTCGTTCTACTAAAAAAGGATGGCTGAGGAAAACACCTTGAGCTAAGTTGTTATAAAGGAGAAATTTGTAAACTTGATTCAAGCCATCTTGATCGAGTTCTTCATATCTTTCTGATTGGCGAATAAATTCCTGTAAGCTAGATTCATGTTGATATTTCATGCTACCGCCAGCCAGTTTCATCATCGCTTGCATGACTGGAGTGATATCATCTAGTACGAGCAAAGCTGCGCGATCGGCTGATAATTCTGAGTTACGTTTCCATTCGTAAAAAGCATATATCAAACCACTACCAATCAAATTACCTAAACCAAAGGTCATTTCACCAATCATCGTGGCGGTGGTAATTACCCAAAGCGCCATTTGAGTGAGGATAGTATGACCGCATTTAATATGTCCTAATTCATGAGCAATTACCGATCGCAATTCTGCTTCGCTCATTAAATCTAACAAACCTGAATTGAGTACTATAGTGGGGCGATCTTGTCCTAAAGCGTAAGCATTAGAAATGGGATATTGGCTGATAAATAAAGACGGTTCTGGGTAAATGTCTAAATCCCGCACGCATTCCCGAAACATTTGGTAAACTGTAGAATATTGACGCGGCCCTACTTGAATGCTGTTACCCATGTGATAGATGAACTGGGGGCGTTCGTAGAGAAATTCGACAAATTTACGGGCAACCAGATCGAAACCTGGTAAACTGCGCAAGGTTTGCTCGGCTTCGCGATCGAGCGGATGACGAAAAGCTTCGCTAGAGATTCCTTTATAGGTTGGCATAATGACCCTTCTGGTATGGGCGAGACTTACATAACCTATATCTATTATTGTCTAAGTATTTAAGGGTAGCACTCAATACTGCTCGATTAATAAAGCTTAGGTTGGGTAGCGCGATCGCAAAACCCAACCATCTTATGTATAAATTAGCTCAAACACGAACTAAATATTTTTTCTTTATTTTATCGAATATTCTTTGCACTGTCAATTTAGCAATCCTACTTTTGGTTAAACTTTTAATATTTGGTTGGCAGTGCGATCGGCTATCAAAAAAATCATTTATTTCCGTAATTATGACTTGAAAACGTTTGATAATATTTTGCGATCGATATTCTGCCAGAACCATTTCCGATAACCCTAATGACGATGAATTATTCACCACTTTCAAAATGCGCTGTACATCATACTCTTTAGAATAACCGGCAATTTTATAACAATTAAATCCCGGATCTAAATAATCAGATAATCCCCCATTCACGCTAGAAAAAACTTGACAACCGCAAGCAAGCGCCTCCATCGGTTGCAAACCAAAACCTTCACTGACGCCCTGCAAAGCCCAATACTCAGCCGAATCATACAGATAAACCTTCGCCCGATTAAATAAACCAGGCAAATCCTCAACATAAGAATCCACCACAAAAACATGACATTTTTCCTGTAAAGCAGGAATTAACTCTTTTAACAAATATTCAGAAGATTTCCGAGCTTGTACTAAAACATCAATGTCTCGCTGAACATTGATGTTTTGAAAATAATCAGAAATTTGATTAGGTAAATAATAGATCAGTGAATTAGGTAATTTTTGCCCCCAATAACCCATCGTGTTGCGGCTAACAGTGATGATGGGAATGCTAGCAGGTAGCGTAAATCCATAACCCGAACTGTGGGCATGATAAATTACATTGTAATCCTTTAATTTAGCAACCAATTTAGGGATATCAAATCCCCAACTAATTACGAAAATGATATCTTCTAAGTTTTTTTCCTTTAGTACATCATCTAAAAATAGAGTATCCTTTTCCCGTTGGCGATAAGTGACTACATCAGCAGAGCAAATTTGTCGCGCCAGATGGAGGGTTTTCAATTCTGCCCAAAGACCGCCGCAGGAAAATTTGCCGCCCGTTCCGGGAACTAAGAAGTAGAGTTTTCTCATTTGGGTATTTTGTGAAATTTAAGGTTCGTAGATTAGCTTACTGTATTTAGGAGGGGTGAACAGGAGGTAATTAAGTGTAGGTAAGTTGAAAGTGTCGGACAGATTGGATAGCTTTGACGGTTAGTTCTTCACCATCAAAGACAATAGTGAAATTGTCTTTATCATTTCGGTTTTTCAAGTATTTTGTGATATTCATCCAATAAATTTTTTCGTTTTCATCGCGAATAATCAAGTAGACAGGATATCGTTGCGCTTGCCAATACTCAATATGTCGCTTATTTTTCATTTGGAAAGTACGCACCCCATCTTTGCGCTTATTAAGGTAAGAAGCGCCTGATTTTAGCTGTACGTAGATGCGTTCGCCAGAAGCTTGACCTTGATCGTTTTTGAACTCAATTTCTCCGTCAATACCCCAATCATCGTTTTGGATAAGACGAGGTATTTGTCCAGCTTTACCGACAAGGGTCATAAATTCACCTTCTAGGATAACTCTCTTGCTAGCGTTATCTAGATTAGTCTTAATTTCCTTATCCATCTGGCCAACTTTGGTGAGAAATTGGTCATCTTTGCCAACAGTCTCTTCAATTAAATCGGAAAGCTCGATCGCATAATCGCAATAATTACAACGAATATTAGAAAATCCCTTTTCCAAACGAATCTTAACCGCTTTCCTGTCTACTACTTCTTCTTGACATTTTGGGCAACGATAGATCCGTTCTCTTTTCACGCTACGCTCAACACCTCATCTTTATGTCCTATAAGCTTTTTGTGTAGTTTCCCGCTATCTAAATTTACAAGCCGGATAGTCTTATCGCTTGAGGGTGAGGCAAGCATCTTCCCATCAGGCGACCACGCAATCCGATTAATAACACCTCTATGTCCTTTCAGGGTAGACCTAAGTTTAATACTGGGCGGTATTTCGTTACTAGGCTTTTCAGATGCCATAAGCGAGGGATACTCACTAATTCACTCATTTGTAAAGATATTGCAACAATGTTTCTAAACTTTTTCCCAGGGTAGGACAAATTTCAGAAAACCTTTACGGGTAGGCTATTTCAGGCTAACGGTTGTTCAAAATATATCATTTTTGGCCAGACCTGAGAACTGATATCTGGGAATCATCCCCTTGAAGTGAGGTGGTTATTTTGTTTTTCCCGCCTCAAGGATTTAAATTTCATGTTTAAATTAGACAAATCAAAAGTCCTAACGCTGGCAGTGCTATTAACTAATATTTCGCTACTGGTCATAGTTTTTGGTAAGCCAGATCGGGAACCTCTAGAAATCTTTTTGCTCTTCGCTGAATCAGCAGAAAAAATTGTAATTTTGTGCAAGTCAGAGTCAAAGCGGCAAGAGAACAAGTAAAACTCGGATTGAGGGGGAAGTGAAAGTGGTAAAAACTGCGATCGCACTTTCCCACCACTCCAAAAAACCAAAGCATTCCTACTTAATACAGAAAGTAGAAATGCTATAATTTTACAAAAAATCATCAACTATAATATGCAAGCATACAAACTCAAGGGAAAAGTCGATGAAGCAGGTAATTTAGCAGTTACAGAACCTGTTAAAATGCCACCAGGCGATGTAGAAATAATCGTTTTGCAAAAAGTTGAGATGGTTAAAACCGAGACAACGGCGCAAACTGATACAGAGAATGCCACACCAAAAAGACAACCTCGCACCAAAATTAAAGCTTTGCAAGATTGGTTCGAGAAAACTCAACCAGCCCCACCTGATTTCGATACAGACCAAGCAAGATGGGAAGCTTTGAAGGAGAAATATAATCTGTGAAAGTACTACTTGATACGAATATCATTATAGATATTGCCCTTGAGCGACAACCTTTTTTTGCTGAGAGCGAACAAGTTTTAATCTTTGTTGAACAGGGAAGAATAAAGGGGTATATCTCAGCATCTACTTTTGGCGATCTTTACTATATTATACGCAGAGATAAAGGTCGAGATATGGCTCTCGAATTTTTAAGTAATATAGCTACTATCTGTCAAGTTGCTACAGTAGATGGAGCAGCAATCACAATGGCATTAACTGCCAATTTCAGGGATTTTGAAGATGCAATTCAATACAGCACTGCCAGAGTAAATCAATTGGAGGCGATCGTAACTCGCGACATAGCAGATTTTCCGGTTTCAACTCCTCGCATTTTAACACCTGCCCAATTGATTCAAGAGTTAACAAATTCTCAACAGACGGATTAGAAAACGAATAATAAAAAACCCCCAAAAGGGGGCAATTTATCGAACTTAAATCAATCGAAATCAGAGAATGTAAAGCAGTAAAAACAGAACAATCCACACAATATCTACAAAGTGCCAATAGATTTCTGCTGCTTCTACACCAAAATGACTCTTACTAGAATAATGGTCAGCTTTCAGCGATCGCCAAAGCACACCCAAAATCAGCAGTACACCAAAACAAACGTGCAATCCGTGAAAACCAGTCAAAACATAAAAAGTGCTGGCATACAAGTTGCTAGTTAAGCCAAATTCTAAGTGGCTATACTCATAAACCTGACCTGCCAAGAAAATAACCCCCATAATGGCAGTAGCGATAAACCAATTCCGCAAACCAGCCACATTATTCTTCTTAATCGCAGTATCAGCATTGTGAATCACGAAACTGCTAGAAATCAGAATTATAGTGTTAATTCCCGGCAACAATAACTCTCTTTCCGGTGTTCCTTCCGGTGGCCATACTGGGGCGACGGCGCGGAAAGTCAGATAAGCAGCAAACAAGCCTAAAAAGATCATGCCTTCTGCAACTAGAAACACGATCACCCCAAAAACACGGTGATCGGGATGTCCGTGATGGGCAGCAGTTGCCTCATCACCAGCAGCATGATAATTCAGTTCGGCTTTAGCTGGATCGATAGTTGAACTTTGCATGATTTTGCACGAATCAGTTGTCAATGGGCAGCAGAATTAAAAATTAAAAATGAAGAATTCCTCATTTTTAATTTTTAATTGTTAATTTTTAACTGTCTTGACGATCGTCCGGATTGACAGCTTCCTCAGGATCGGGTTTAGCACGCAAGACCGAGTTCGGCCCTCCAGACAACATCGGGTCTTCATCTTGGAGAGTTTGAGCTTCCACCTCTGCATCGGAAGCAGACTGCACGATCGAACTAGAACCTCCCAACAAATCAGAAGCTTTCAACTGATTCAAAGGAATACCCGATGGAGTTTTCCGTTCAGTGGTTGCCTCCTTGCCTTTCATCATCTTTTGACGAATGACCAGAGCATTAACCATGCCGTAGTCATAAGGCCCACTAGCCAAAACCGGATCTTTATAGAAATTTTCCACAGGTGGCGGAGAAGAAGTCATCCACTCTAAGGTAAGAGCTTGCCAAGGATTATCAGGTGCTTTTGGCCCACGCAACCAACTCCAGGCCGCATTGACGAGAAAAGGTATCGTAGAAACCGCCAAGATATACGACCCAACAGTGCAAACCACATTCAGAGCAGTAAATTTCGGGTCGTACATCGCTACCCGCCGGGGCATTCCTTCCAACCCCAACTTGTGCATGGGCAGGAAGCACATATTAAATCCGATGAACGTGAGGGCAAAGTGAACTTTTCCCCAAGTTTCGTTCATCATCCGACCGGTCATTTTGGGGAACCAGTGATACAGTGCGCCATACAAACCGAATACGCTGCCACCAAATAAAACGTAGTGCAGGTGAGCAACGATAAAGTAGGTGTCGTGAACGTGAATATCAAATGGCACTGAAGCTACCATGATACCGCTCAAGCCGCCGACCACGAACATGGAAATAAATCCCATACCGAAAATCATGGCGCTATTCAGGCGCAGTTTACCACCCCAGATGGTAGCCAACCAGCTAAATACTTTAATGCCAGTCGGTACAGCAATGATCATCGTCGCGATCATGAAGAACATCCGCAACCAAGCGGGAGTACCGCTGGTAAACATATGGTGCGCCCAAACGATCAATCCCAAAAAGCTAATGGCGAGACTGGAATAGGCAATAGCGCGATAACCGAAAATCGGTTTACGGGCATGAGCGGGGATAATTTCTGATATCATTCCGAACACTGGCAGAATCATGATGTAAACTGCCGGGTGAGAATAAAACCAGAACATATGTTGATAAACTACCGGGTCGCCACCACCAGTTGGATTGAAAAAGGCGGTACCGGCAATTAAGTCAAAACTGAGCAGAATTAAAGCACCTGCTAATACGGGAGTACCGATTAAAATTAATGCCGAAGCTGCTAGCATTGCCCAGCAAAACAAAGGCATTTGATTCAATCCCATACCCGGAATTCGCATTTTCAGGATGGTGACGAAGAAGTTCACCGCACCCAAAATCGAAGAAGTTCCTAACAGCAGAACGCTGAGAATCCAAATAAATTCGCCTGCTTTGGAGCCATTAATGATGCTCAAAGGTGGATAAGATGTCCAACCAGAACCGGCTGCTCCTACAAAGAAGCTGGACATTAGTAAGATACCAGCGGGTGGAATCATCCAAAAGGCAACGGCATTCAATCTGGGGAATGCCATATCTCGCGCCCCGATCATTAATGGGATCAGGTAGTTGCCAAATCCACCGGTAGCAGCAGGTACGATCCACAGGAAAATCATCACTGTGGCGTGAATCGTAAACAAGCTGTTGTAGAGGTCGGGACTGACAAAATCTGCGTCAGGGGTAGCTAGTTCTGTACGAACCGCAGATGCTAAAGCACCACCAATTAAATAGAAGAAGAATGAGGTGACTAGATATTGTATTCCGATCACTTTATGGTCGGTGCTGAAGCCGAAAAATTTACGCCAATTAGTGCCACTTTCTTCGTGTTCGCGAGCAGCTAAATCGGCTGGTTCCATTTGTAGTTGTGTTGTCATGGCATTTTAGCTTTTGAACACGATAATTTTAGATTTTAGATATTAGATGATTTCTAATATTTAAAATCTAAAATTGATGATGATGGGAAGCGTGAAGCTGCTCTAAGGTATCGGAGGTAATACCCATCTCTCCTGCATAGGGAGCTAAAAATTCACCTGTTGACATTGCTTGGGGATTGATTGCTAATGCTCGATCGAGATTTTCGGCACTAGCAACTTCTTGTTGACTTTGCACCCAAGCATCGAATTCTTCTGGTGTTTGGACGATGACTTGGGTTTTCATTCCACCATGATAAGAACCGCACAGTTCGGCACAAATTACCGGGTAAGTACCAACTGTTTTGGGCGTAAATCGCAGTTCGGTGGTTCTACCGGGAATGGCATCTTGCTTGAGACGGAATTCCGGTACCCAGAAGGCATGGATGACATCGTTAGCCGAAATGTTGAGTTTTACTTCCCTTCCGGTGGGAACGTGCAATTCTCCTGAGGTTACCCCGCTATCGGGATAGGCAAAGATCCAAGCAAACTGCAAACCAGTTACGTTTACCTCTAAGTTTGGATTGGCGGATTTATCTGGGGAAGCACCAACGCCATCCGCAATTTGTTCTGTTGGGGTTGGTGCGGCTTGTTGGGTATTCTCATCTAGGGTAGCGGCGATCGCAGATCCCGGCATCTTCCTAGCTTGCTGCATACTATGACCGTGAGCGGCCATCGGGTCTAAGCCCCCCATCGAGTTGTAAACCTCAAAGCTATAAACGCCAATGATCAGGATAATCACGGCGGGTATTGCCGTCCACAGAATCTCTAGCGGTACGTTACCGTGAGTTGGTGGCCCGTCCGTATTGTCACCCGGACGCCTGCGAAATCTAAAAATCGAATAGACTAAAACTCCTTCCACGATAAAAAATAGTCCGGTGGAGATGGTCATCATGGTATTGAATAAACCATCTACCAAAGCGGCTTCTTCTGAGGCTGCCACTGGTAATAGTCCATGATTTTTACCAACCCATAGACTAACTAGGGTCAGTACGATACCAGCGATCAGAGTTGTAATGTTACTTGGTATTTTCACGGCGATTTAGGTTGTTTGCACAACTTGAAAAAGGTTGAAGGATGAAGGATGAAGTATGAAGGATGGAATTGGATCTTTCACTTTTCAGCTTTTTACCTTCTTCCTGGGAGGCTGGTTCGGCCCCTCAATCATCGAAAAGGCCGTCTGCCTTGATTCTAGACAAGCTAGTATCGGTTTTTCAGTATGATTCCCTTACCAAGGTAAAACAGGGGTTGATGAATCAGGGGTTTCTCAGGCAATTTTTTCCAATTTTCTTCGGGATCGCTAGAAAATTTGGCGCTAATTCTAGCAGGCTGTGCTTTGAGAAACCAGAACAATCCTTATCTATTCTGGTTTTACCGAACTGTATATTGATTTGTTATACCGAAAATAAATGTTAAATCGGTTACAAACATCCAGTCATTTATCACGTATTTTTGGCCAAAAGTAAACAAAAGTGTAGATCTAAGAAGTAAAAAATAGCTAAAACTTTGCCGCTCATTTGGCTGGCGTCGGTAGAGTAATAGCTAGATAGCACCCACTATTTTTTTGAGGTGCTAGCCTCGAAATGAGCATATGCTCAGATCTTGCTTAACACTTGGAAAGAGATTACCTCCGGAGGTACGGCTGATGGCTGACTCTGTATTGCATCAGGATGTTCGCACTTTTGCTGCCACCCCAGTAGATTTTATCCGTCGTTTTGTGTGGAAAATCGCGATCGCCACGCTACTGTTAATGGCAGTAGGTAGTGCGACGCGGGTGATGAATGCTGGGTTGGCTTGTCCGGACTGGCCTTTATGCTACGGTCAATTAGTACCCAGCCAACAAATGAATTTCCAGGTGTTTCTGGAGTGGTTTCATCGGTTGGATGCAGCTTTAATTGGATTGAGCGCGATCGCATTAGTTGGTTTATCGTGGTGGTATCGGCGTCAATTACCCAGTTGGCTGCCTTGGGCGTCCTCATTTGCCCTATTTTTAATCGTTTTTCAAGGCGTACTGGGAGGATTGACGGTTACGGAACTGCTCAGATTTGATATCGTAACCGCTCACTTGGGATGCGCTTTGTTATTTTTGATTACCGTCATTTCAATTGGTATGGCGCTATTGCCCTACGAAGGTACTGGTACTGCTGGTAAATTAGCTTGGGTAAGCTTAACCGCCGCTATTTTGGTTTATCTGCAAAGTTTGTTAGGGGGACTGGTGGCGTCTCAGTGGGCGCTACACCAGTGCTTTGGCGCTTCCCAACTATGCGCGGTGATGAATAGCCACATTGCTGGGGTAGTTCCCGCTACTCTCGCTACCCTGACATTGGTAGTCATGGCATGGCGCACCCCCGCTATTCATCCTACTCTCCGCACTTTCGCGAAAATTGCAGGCGGGTTATTGGTGTGCCAAATCGCTCTCGGTGTAGCCACTTTTTACCTCCATCTCCAGGTAGAACCTTTAACAGTTTCTCACCACGTAATGGGCGCTTCTTTGTTAGGTTCCCTAGTAGCTTTCACCGTTTTAGCATGGCGCGATAAGTCGCAGGGACTAGGGGCTAGGGGCTAGGGACTAGGGACTAGGGAAAAGTATGAAATATGAAGGATGAAGTTTGAAGGATGAAGGCTAAAAGTTAACTTATTTTCTCTTTCACCACGTCCCCCCCTGCTCCCCTGCTCCCATGCTCCCCATCCCCAAATCTTTCCCTCACCCGCTCTTTTACTAAAAAGCTCCCGCTCTCTTCCTCTTTGTAGAGGAAATCGATTAAAAAGATCTGCCTAACTGCATTAATAGCATTGCCAACTATCTGGCCGAGTTTGGTAAATGCTTATTGTTTACAGATAAGGATGTAATGATGATTGGGACAAGTGTCTCCCGCCAACATGACAATTTTGTACAAGTAATTCAAAGTTACTACCAGCTAACAAAGCCTCGGATTATTCCTTTGTTGCTGATTACCACAGCAGCGAGTATGTGGATGGCGTCAGGCGGAAGGGTAGACCCACGTTTATTATTAGTAACTATGGTGGGTGGTACTCTGGCGGCGGCATCTGCTCAAACGCTAAATTGTATTTACGATCGCGATATCGATTATGCAATGGAACGTACTCGCCATCGTCCGATTCCTTCTGGTAGAGTGCAGTCTCGCGATGCGCTGCTATTTGCAATTATCTTGGCTTCTCTTTCTTTCACTTTGCTAACAGTTTTTGCCAATTTGTTAGCTGCACTGTTGGCAATGTCGGGCATCGTTTTTTATATGCTGATTTACACTCATTTGCTGAAACGCCACACGACTCAAAATATCGTGATTGGCGGTGCGGCGGGTGCAATTCCTGCTTTGGTAGGATGGGCGGCGGTGACTGGCGATTTAAGCTGGTCGGCGTGGATGTTATTTGCGATCGTGTTTTTATGGACGCCTCCCCATTTTTGGGCGCTTGCTTTGATGATTCGCGATGATTACGCGAAAGTAAATATCCCCATGTTGCCAGTCATAGTTGGTGAAGATGCCACTACTCGCCAAATTTGGGTTTATACGCTGATTATGGTGGCATCGACTTTCTTGTTGATTTTTCCTCTCGGTACGGCGGGTGTAGTTTATGGATTATTTGCCGCAATTTTGGGAGTAAAATTTATTCAGAAAGCTTGGCAATTGTTGCAAAATCCAACTGAGAAAGATTTAGCGCGATCGTTGTTTAAATTCTCGATTCTCTACATGATGTTGTTGTGTGCTGGAATTGTAGTTGATAGTTTGCCAGTAACTAATTACTTTGTGGCTAGCGTAGCGGATAATCTCAACAGGATCGTAAGTGCGATCGTGATGTTGAAGTAATCTGAAAATTCCCGATTAGAAACCCGGTTTCTTGAAGAAACCGGGTTTCTGTGTCTCAACGTTAAGAGCCAATATCCTTTCCAAATTGGTATAAAGTAGATAGGAGAGAATTTAGCGATAAAATTATGACCATTGAACAAGCTGTTCTAGAAAATTTACGAGAATTACCACCCGACAAGCAGCAACAAGTTCTAGACTTCATTCAATTTCTGAAAGAAAAGACACTTACAAAACAACCTCGCCGTAGCTTGTATGGCTTATGGAGCGATTTAAACATCGAAATTACAGTAGCAGATATTACGGAAGCCCGTCAGGAAATGTGGGGTAATTTTCCTAAGGAGTTTCCTCTATGACTTCAGTCGTATTAGATACCCATGCAATTGTTTGGTATCTTTTGAAGTCAACCAATTTATCCGCTAATGCTTTAGCAGCTATTGATAATGCAAATTCAGTTTATGTTGCTTCAATTTCTATCGTAGAAATTATTTACTAAAAAGAGAAAGGAAAATTACCAGAAGAGGCGTTACAACGATTAATTCAAGCTTTAGCTGATGTTCAGACTGGATGGCTGGTAATACCACTATCTACAGAGATTGCTCAGGCTGTGGCACAGATTCCAAGAGACATTGTACCCGATAAGCCGGATCGCATTATTACGGCTACAGCTTTTCACTTAAATCTACCGTTAGTTAGTTGTGATGCCAAGATTCAGGCAGCCAATATTCAAACGATTTGGTAATTGATTATTAGAAAAAAACAATATTTATTTTAGGACGAGTTTCTTCATTGGGAAAATGACAATGAACTGCATCGCGAACCATTTCTCGTAATGTTTCCATATCGTCAGCTTGAGTGAAAATCGATTCGCCTAACGCTCTAGCGTTATAGCCGCCGTCGGGATCGTCTTCAACTAGAAATACAATTTCAGTCATAGTTAAATCCTTTTTAGTTTGATTATAATGCTCGATCGCATTTCCCCACCTCATTTGATGACCAAAGTAACGCTAAAATAGATAAATAAAGCCAACCCAATTTTAGCTATGAATCCTATAAATATCACCGACTCGCCACCTGTTCAAGATGAAGCAGCCAGATACGAAAAACTGATTTCCGATCTATGTCGGCAGATGGGTGGTGACATAAACTATGTTAATCTCTGGCTCAACTCTCCCCACGATGACTTAGATGGTCGTACACCTCAGTCTTTTATAGATGAAGGTAAGATTGAGGTTGTCGAATATTTTCCTTGGGCAATGGAACATTGTCTATTCGGATAAGGAGTTTAACTTAAGTGCTGACTGGGAATCAACTTAACGCTGCGATTGCATCACTGCCCACCCTATCTTTATATGGGGTGGCTTTTCGTATAATACAAATACAATATATAAATACACCTTTATCTTCTGTTGGGTCCCTAAGATTTGGCGGCAGATACAATCCACAAGCAGCATTTGAGGCACTTTATCTAGCTGAAAATAGTTTAACTGCTCTATTAGAAGTGGAAGCTTTATTTAAAACAAAAACAGAATATAGGTCGATTCTTAAACCACCTCTAATTATACTTTCTACTCAATACCAAATAAATAGAATTCTTGATATTACTAATCTGGATAACCAAATGGCTTTAGGAACCAATTTGCAGGAACTTACTGGGAATTGGCTAATTATGTCTATGAGGGGTCAGATTGCACCCACTCAATCTCTTGGTGAAGCTGCTTACAATTTACAAACAATTGAAGCGTTAAAAGTTCCTTCAGCACGCGATCCAAATACTTACAATTTAATAGTATTTCCAGATAGACTTTTTACTAATAGCTTTTTGCGCGTATACGATGATTCTGGTACAATTAACGCGCAACTGCCTTGAGAATTAGTGTGTTAGCTAATCTGAATTACTTGCCAATTTGTCCATATCTTTTATATTTTCTATTAGCGTATTGGAAAAGTTCATAAAAAGTAATCTATTCTTGTCAACCCTAAAACTAAGCTACCCGCCTCAACTACCAGCCCCAGCGTTTAAGAATTACACGATCCCGCTACAATAAAAATAAAGATTGTTTAGATTTGTTAATTGGGGACAATTATGGCTCCCGCAGTTTTAATCGAAAAACTCCAAAAGCGTTACGGTAATGTGGAAGCCGTTAAAGATGTTTCCTTTCAGGTAGAACCGGGGGAGATTTTTGGTCTGCTTGGGCCAAACGGTGCAGGTAAAACCACAACTATTAGATGTCTTTGCACCCTAGCTAGTCCGAATGGGGGCAAAATAGAGGTATCTGGGATTGATGCTATAGCTAACCCGAAAGCAGCACGACAAAAACTCGGTTATGTGGCGCAAGAAGTTGCTCTGGATAAGGTGCTGACTGGTAGGGAATTACTGCAACTGCAAGCCGCACTCTACCATATACCGGGAAAAATTGCTAAGGAGCGGATTAATAATACGATCGCATCTCTCGGTTTACAAGAATACGCCGATAAAAAAACCGGCACTTACTCCGGCGGTATCCGCAAACGGCTAGACTTGGCGGCGGGTTTGCTCCACAAACCAGATGTGTTAGTTTTGGATGAGCCAACTGTCGGGCTGGATATCGAAAGTCGAGTCGTGATGTGGGATATCTTGCGCCAACTGCGCGACTCTGGAACTACGGTTTTGTTAACAAGCCATTATTTAGAAGAAGTTGACGCATTAGCTAACCGAGTGGCAATCATTGATCAAGGTGTGGTAATTGCCTCTGGTACTCCTTCTGAATTAAAGGATAAAGTAGGAGGCGATCGCATTACCCTTCGCATCCGCGAATTTTCCCCACAGGAAGAAGCAGAGAAAGCCAAACATTTGTTGCAAGCTCTGCCTTTTGTGCAAGAAGTAATTATTAACAGCGCACAAGGTAACTCCCTCAATTTAGTAGTAACTCCTCAAAGCGATGCTTTAATGAGTATTCAGCAAGCTTTGAAAGATGTGGGATTACCTACTTTTGGAATTGCCCAATCTCGTCCTAGTTTAGATGATGTTTATTTAGCAGCGACGGGTAAAACGCTGATGGATGCTGAACTAGCGGCTGCTGGTACTCGCGATCCCAAGGCGGAAAAGAAAAAAAATATGCGATAAGTTATATCATCTCCGATCGCATCAGATTTGTATAGATTTGATTGTAGGGGCGGGTTTAGACTTCAATTTTTGATTCTCACAAATAACTCATCACAAAACCCGCCCTTACCATGCAATACTCCAGAACACTAAAGAGAACAAAAAATGAGCAGTACTGTCACTCCTCCCAAACCAAATGTTAGCTTGCAGTTAGATGCCAGCCCAATCGAATCGCAGAGTTTTTTGAGTGAAATATTCCAAGAAACTCTCGCTTTAACTCGTCGTCTGTTTATTCAATTACAGCGGCGTCCATCTACTTTAATTGCGGGGGTAATTCAACCTTTAATTTGGTTGATTTTGTTTGGTGCGTTGTTTCAGAATGCACCGAAAGGATTGTTTGGCGATACGGTAAATTACGGTCAATTTTTAGCGGCTGGGGTGATCGTTTTTACGGCATTTAGCGGTGCGTTGAATGCGGGTTTACCTGTAATGTTCGATCGCGAATTCGGTTTTCTCAATCGCTTACTAGTGGCACCCCTGGCGTCTCGATATTCGATCGTATTTGCTTCCGCCATCTTTATCGTTACTCTCAGCGCCATTCAAACCGCCGCCATTATTGCAGTTAGTGCATTTTTGGGTGCGGGTTTACCCAATTTATTAGGATTGGGGATCGTTGCCCTGATTCTGCTATTACTGGTGTTCGGCGTTACTGGTTTGAGTTTGGGATTGGCTTTTGCCCTACCCGGTCACATAGAATTAATTGCAGTAATTTTTGTCACCAACCTACCTTTGTTATTTGCTAGCACAGCACTAGCGCCCCTGGCTTTTATGCCCAAATGGTTGCAAGTAGTGGCGAGTCTCAATCCTTTAAGTTATGCGATCGAACCAATTCGCTATTTATATTTAAATAGTGATTGGTCGCTCAATAGCATAGTCATGCAAGCACCTTGGGGCGCTGTCAGCTTAGGCGGCACCCTGCTAATATTACTGGCGCTTGACGTGCTGGCATTTTTGACAATTCAACCACTACTGCGCCGAACATTTGCTTAAATCAAAGCATCATCTTTTAAGAGGAAAACAAAATGCTCCAAGTGTCAGTTAAAAAACTTTCTCTCATAACTTTGGGTTTGTTAGCTGGTACTACCTTAGCTGCTTTCTCATTTCCCCAAGCAACTAAGGCACAATCTTTAGATTACGATCCTTCTCAGGAAATTCAGAGAGGAGATAATGTTGGCCCGCTAAACGGTACGGGTACTGGTCAAAATGGCTTTAACGTATTTGAATTTATGCACAGAGCCAATTTCGGCCAAATTCGCAGCCTAGAAGAGTTTTCCGCCGAACAAACGGAAAAGCTTGATGAGGAGGCAGTTGAATTTCGCAACGAACAAAACAGACGCCTGCAAATGCAACAAAATCCAGTAGTGCCAACTAATTCCAGTGATACGGGAAATACACCTGTTAATTAGGGTGGGGAGATGGGGGAAAGGGTGCAGGGGTGCAGGGGTGCAGGGGAGATAAATACAATAAATTTTCATCCTTCATCCTTCATCCTTCA
>DATNQN010000134.1 GCA_036703985.1 Leptolyngbyaceae cyanobacterium | reverse complement strand
GCAGGGGGCAGGGGGCAGGGGGAAAGAGGAAATTTTGTGACTCCTAACTCGTGACTTGGAGACTTCAGACTTCAGACTTTAGACTTCAGACTTTAGACTTCATCCTTCCCCTAACCGTTGCCGTAAGATAAATTCTGCGATCGCTAAATCAACAGGCGTCGTTACCTTCAAATTAGTTTCTTCCCCTTCCACAATTAAAACGGGAAAACCGCACCTTTCAAACAAAGCAGCGTCATCGGTAACTTCCCATCCCAGTTGACGCCCTTTTTCATGACATTCTTTCAATAATTGCACGTCAAATCCTTGGGGAGTTTGGGCTGCCCACAAGTAACTGCGGTTAGGGGTATCTCGAATAAAATTCGCTTCATCGACAATTTTGATCGTATCTTTGACTGGAATCGCTGCAATTAAACCTTGATGCCGAAAAAGTGCTTCCGTACAGCGATCGAATAAATCGGGAGTTGCTAAACACCTAGCACCATCGTGAATCAATACCCGTTGCGCGTCAGCAGGTAATCCTTGCAAACCGTTATACACCGATTCTTGACGAGTTGCCCCTCCCTGAATGAATTCTACTGGTTTGCTGAGAGACAAATCAGCCAAAATACTTTTCAGGTCAGGCAGATCTTCCGGCTGACAAATAATACCGATCCACTTCACTGTAGTAGAAGCTTCGGCAGCTAGCAGCGTCCAGGCAATCAAAGGTTTGCCTAACAATGTCAGCAGCAATTTATTGCGATCGCTGCCCATGCGACGCCCCATCCCAGCTGCGGGGATTAAAAAATGCACGGCCTTGCTCGATCCTTGTTCCACTGGGTATATATTCTAAGATGACAATTACCAAAATTGATGGGTTTCAAGCCCCGCCGTTCGACGGCGGGTGTTGTGTTAGAATTTCGGCGTAGTGTTTTTCCACGTCGAATGATTGTTTTAGAGTTTAAAGCAAAAGGAAAAACAACTCAATACGCCGCCATAGATGAGGCTCTAAGAACGGCTCAATTTGTTCGCAATAAGTGTCTCCGTTACTGGATGGATCACCCAGGTGTAGGACAAAAAGAGCTATATCGTCACAATACGGCATTAAGAGCTGAGTATCCATTTGTGAAAGCTTTAAACTCTCATGCCTGCCAAGTCGCAGTTGAAAGGGCTTATACGGCAATTGCTCGGTTTTACGACAACTGTAAAAAATCAGTTCCAGGTAAAAAGGGGTATCCACAGTTTAAGAAAAATAACCGTTCAGTTGAATATAAAACCTCTGGATGGTCGCTGTCTGAAACGAGGAAACAAATCACTTTTACTGACAAAAAAGGGATTGGCAAGCTGAAACTCAAAGGAACGTGGGATTTAAACTTCTACCAAATAGAACAGATAAAGCGTGTGAGATTGGTTCGTCGTGCTGATGGCTACTATGTGCAGTTTTTAGTAAAAGCTGATGTCAAAGTAGAGATTAAACCGACTGGTAAAACTGTTGGATTGGATGTGGGAATTAAAGAGTTTTACACCGATAGCAACGGACATACAGAACCTAACCCTAAGTTTTATCGCACAAGTGAGAAACGATTGAAATTCTATCAACGCCGTGTTTCTCGTAAAATTAAAGGCTCTACTAATCGTAAGAAAGCCATTAACAGACTAGGCAGGACTCATCTGAAAATAAGTAGGCAACGTGAGGAACACGCCAAGAAACTGGCGCGTTGCGTAATCAGGTCTAACGACTTTGTAGCTTACGAAAATTTAAGAGTTAAGAATTTAGTGAAAAATCACTGTCTTGCCAAGTCGATTAATGATGCTGGTTGGTATCAGTTCAGAAAATGGTTAGAGTATTTCGGGACGAAGTTTGGTCGGGTAACTGTTGCGGTTAATCCTGCTTACACTTCACAGCAATGCTCTAATTGTGGTGCAGTAGTCAAAAAATCTTTGTCTATGAGAACCCATGCCTGTCAATGTAGTTTTGTGTTAGATAGAGATTGGAATGCGGCAATCAATATTCTGAATCTAGCCTTGGGTACTACGGGTCACGTAGGAACCCGGATCTTAGATCCGAACGCTTCAGGAGATTCGACCTCTACTCACGTTGGAGAAATCCTGTGTGAGCAAGTTGGGTCTGTGAATGAAGAATCACTGCCCTAAAAACGCGGTGAGTGTCAACGCTTTAATCTACCACTTCCTAGATCCAGCTTTGAAGATACTGTTGGCGAATTGATTGAGAAAGTTTTGAGTAAGCGAAGTCAGTTTGTTGCAGGCAAGGAACCTTGATCGCTTTGCCTAGCAAGGTAATGAAAAATATGGGCGGGGAGAGAATCGAACTCTCATAGTATTGCTACCGGCAGATTTTGAGTCTGCTGCGTCTACCAGTTTCGCCACCCGCCCTTGGGTGAAGCTTTACTATTATAATCAGACTTTCCATTATTTTGCAAGAGGGAATTATATTCTTTGCTGCTCGCCCAACGATCGATCTCTCGCGCCCGCAAAACCGGTACCGGATGAGTCAAACCAGCAGTTTGGGCTTGCTTGAGCATTTCCCCTAACTCGCTGTTACTAATATCATCATAAGCTCGTGCCTGCTCTAAAAACGCCTCCAGATTCAACTGCGGCGCTAAAGTCGGCGACCCACCTGCCAGCTTCATCAACAGGGAACTGACTACTTTCGGGTCTTGAATCGCTAGCAATGCCGCGCGATCGCAAGTAAACTCAGCACAGCGCACCCACTGCAACATCTGCGCTTGCAGGTTTTGGGCGATCCAGCCCCCCAAATTCGGCAATTGACCCGCTGCCAAAATGAGAATATTCGCGATCGTCAAATAAACCCCGTGATCGCACTTCAAATGGCCCAACTCATGGGCGATCACCGCCTGAACTTCCTCCGGCGTCAGCAAATCGATCAGAGAAGTATGCACCACCACAAACGGCTGCTTACCCCGCATCGCAAAAGTATAAGCATTCGGCACCGGATGCTGGCGCACGTACAACTGCGGCGGTTCTAAATCCAACACGCGACAAGATTCGATCAACATCTCGTACAGATGGGGCAACTGCTTCTCACCCACCAGCACGCTAGCTGCGATATTTTCCAAATAAAAAACCTGTTCAGCCAGCGGCCCGAGCAAATTCCGCACCATCATATCAAAACCTGGCAACTGCTTGAGCGCCAGAGTAGCTTCTAAATCCAACGGGTGACGAAAATGGTCTGCCTTCAGACCGATTAGGGATGTTTTTACAGACATGAATCGAAGATCTAAACAAACAACAACTTAAGTCTGACCAGCAATTGAAAAAGCGACCAACCAGCCGCCCCTACCAAAGATCTTAGTCTGCCTTCAAAGATTTGAGTAAAATGCACCCCGATTGGTAAGTACCCTGGAACTTTATTTATAACTCACACTATCAGTCAAAAAAGTAAAAAGCCAACAGCTTGATTCGACTCAATATGCCAGTAATTTCTACCTTTTTTCCCTCCTTTAATTTATCGGGTAAGCGCTACAGGCAGGCTATTCAACTGCCCATATCGCTTAAAAAAGAGGAAATCAGCTGTTTTAGCCAGCTAAAGTAGCAGGAGTTGCCTGATCTTTTTCTGCTTCTCCCTCAGCCTGTCGCCGTTGCAACCTAGCTCCTACATTTAGCAATTTCGTATCGAGATTTTCATATCCTCGATCGAGATGTTGCAATCCCTTGATGATGGTTTTTCCTTCCGCAGCTAATCCTGCCAGTACCAAAGCTGCCGAAGCTCGTAAATCCGTCGCCAATACTGGTGCGCCAGACAACATCGGTACACCTCGGATAATTGCATGATTACCCTTGAGCCGAATATCTGCCCCCATCCGATTCAACTCTGCCACATGGCGCAAGCGGTTCTCGAACACGGTTTCCGTAATTACGCTATCCCCTTCGCTCAGAGTCAGCAGTGACATAAACTGAGCCTGCATATCCGTCGGGAAACCGGGATAGGGTAAAGTTTCGATATCCGTTCCCGTGTGGCTATCAGCACCAATAATCCGCAAACAATTGGGTGCTTCGGTAATTACTTTCGCTCCCACCGCCCGCAACTTGGCAATTACCGCAGTCAGATGGTCTGGTATCACTGGTGACAGGATGAGTTCGGAATGGGTGATCGCTCCTGCCACTAAAAAAGTACCGGCTTCAATGCGATCGGGAATAATACTATAATCCACCGAATGCAGGCGAGGAACCCCATCAATTACGATCGTGTTCGTTCCCGCACCGCGAATCCGAGCGCCCATTGCCTGACATAAATTCGCCAGATCGATCACTTCCGGTTCTTGTGCCGCATTCTCGATCGTGGTTTCTCCATCTGCCAAGGTTGCCGCCATCATCAACGTTTCCGTTGCACCAACACTAGGATAATCTAGGTATATGTTGGCACCTTTTAAGCGGCGACTGCTACCAGTTACGTAGGCATTCACCATCCCGTGTTCGATTTGCACATCCGCTCCCATCGCCTGCAAACCTCGGACGTGCAGATCCACAGGTCGGGCTCCGATGGCACAACCACCAGGCAGCGGTACTTTAGCAGCCCCCAGACGGGCTAGGATCGGGCCAATAACAAAAAAACTAGCTCTTAGTTGGCTGACTAATTCATAAGGAGCTTGTGATTGGTGAATATCTTGGGCATTGATATCTAAAATATCGCCATCTTGTTTTATTTTTACGCCCAAAGCGGCAATAATCTCCGCCATCCGCTTTACGTCCGCCAATCGCGGCACGTTACGCAAACGGCAATCTTCCGGGCAAAGCAATGCACCAGCAATGATCGCCAGCGCAGAGTTCTTCGCCCCACTGATGGGGATGTGTCCCTTCAAAGGCGAGCGGCCCCAAATCTCTAACACTGACTTGTCTGCTTCGGGGGAAGCAAGATTGTCTGTTAAACCAAGAGAAGGAGTAATTGTCGTATCCTCCCGAATTTAGACTTGTAAATCTACTTCAAATTTGGTTTTGATTCTACAGGATCAATCTCAGATGTCCATAGGTAATCAAAAATAGCAACTCCCGAATTTTAGATTTTAGAGGTTAGATTTTAGGTTATACAAGGATTAACTAGGGATTTTGACTATATATAGCTTTGATTAGGATTTATTCTGTGCTTTTATTCTTCTATTTCTTCGCTACTTCTTTTATTTACATCTAATGTCTCAAAATTTAATTCCTGAAATAAATTGGAAAAGTAGATAAATTTTCGGATAGCCTCTGAGTTCAGGGCATTAAATTTGCCTACTCTGGCAAAGAGGGATGGGGGGATGGAAAAAATCAGTTAATTTTTATCCTTCATCCTTCAGACTTTAGACTTCATCCTTTCCCCTTCCCTCTTGACAAATTAAAAATGTTGCAGCAACATAGTAGATCGTGGTATAAATAAAAAAATTGCGGAACTGGCGGAATTGGTAGACGCGCATGATTCAGGTTCATGTGGTGCAAGCCTTCCGGGTTCAAGTCCCGGGTTCCGCATACCAATTCTCAATGTGGGATTTTAGATAGTCCATCAAAGGCAAATCTAAAATCCCAAATTTAAGGAATTCAGGAGCCAGAAGTCAGAATTCAGAATGAATGGTGTATCACAGGCAGATAGATCAACACATTAATTTTGGTACGTCTCGAATCAGTGGTTAGCCTTTCATACCTTACAAAGCAACATTCTGAATTCTGACTCCTGAATTCTGACTTCTAAAGTCTGAATTCTTCTTCATCTAAATGTTGACCAGTCTTCAAAATCCGCTGGTAAAGCAAATCCGCAAACTGCATCAAGCGAAAGAGCGACACCAGCAGCAATTGTTTTTGTTGGAAGGGACTCACCTGCTGATGGAAGTTTGTGCGGTAGATTATCCCTTAACAACCATTTGCTGTACTCCCACATGGCAAGAACGTCACCCAGAACTTTGGCAGGAAGCGAGTAGGCGTTCTCAAAGACAAGAATTAGTTAGTCCGGAAGTTTTGAAAGCGATCGCAACTACAGTTAATCCCGATGGAGTAGTTGCCATAGCAGCTAGAGAAAATATCCCGACTCCACCCATTCCCCATACTGGATTGTTGCTAGCCTTAGAAACCATTCAAGATCCAGGTAATTTGGGTACCGTCATCCGCACGGCGGCGGCGGCTGGTGCAGCTGGACTGTGGGTAAGTGCTGATAGCGTAGACTTAGATCATCCAAAAGTATTGAGAGCATCAGCAGGGCAGTGGTTTCGGTTACCGATGGGAGTTACTCCCGATATCAAAAAACTAATTAAAAACTGTCAGGCGGGTGGGATGCAAGCGATCGCAACTGTGCCTGATGCAAAATTGACATATTGGGAATTAGATTTGCAAAAGCCAAG
Source organism: Leptolyngbyaceae cyanobacterium (assembly GCA_036703985.1). Lineage (GTDB taxonomy): Bacteria > Cyanobacteriota > Cyanobacteriia > Cyanobacteriales > Aerosakkonemataceae > DATNQN01. Next base: position 184 of record DATNQN010000134.1, on the reverse strand, counting down.
CTTAATTTTACTTGGCAATGAAGGAGCTGGATTATCAGTAGATGCCTTAGCTTTAGCAGACCAGCAAGTCAAAATCCCCTTAAGTCCGGGAGTAGAATCATTAAATGTTGCGATCGCAGCCGCCGTCATCTTGTACGAAGCACAACGGCAAAAAAGGATGAAGTCTAAAGGATGAAGTCTGAAG
>DATNQN010000133.1 GCA_036703985.1 Leptolyngbyaceae cyanobacterium | reverse complement strand
GATGGGAAGGAAAACAACCCCTAAAAATTCTCTGTGGTGGTGAAGCATTATCGAGAGAATTAGCCAATCAATTACTCGCCAGATGCGATGCTTTGTGGAATGTTTATGGCCCTACTGAAACTACTATTTGGTCGGCTGCTTGTCAAGTAGAATTAGGTGAAAATGCGATAGTGCATCCGCACCGCTACGCGATCGCAATTGGTCGCCCGATCGCTAACACTCAATTCTACATTTTAGACCAACATTTACAACCAGTCCCGATTGGCGTACCGGGCGAACTATATATCGGTGGTGCAGGATTAGCAGTTGGTTATCTGAATCGACCTGAATTAACTGCCGAACGTTTTATTAATCATGAATTTAAAGGTCAGAATTTTTCCCCAATACGCTTGTACAAAACCGGAGATTTAGTTCGTTATTTATCTAATGGAAACATCGAATACTTAGGAAGAATTGACAATCAAATTAAATTGCGAGGTTTCCGCATTGAATTAGGAGAAATTGAGCAAGTTTTGAGCCAACATTCAGCAGTGCAGCAAGCTGTTGTGGTAGCGCGAGACGATAAATCTGGCGACAAACGTTTGGTTGCTTATGTCGTTACAAACAGCGCAAATGAGGAAGAATTATCTCTAATGTTGCACTCGTTACTGCATGATTTCCTGGCAGAAAAGCTACCATCATATATGATACCGAGTTCTTTTGTAGCGTTAGAGGCGCTACCGCTAACGCCGAATGGAAAAGTCGATCGCAAAAACCTACCAGCACCCGATTTTACCCAAATTCAATCAAAAGAAGATGCGACAATTCCTTTAACGCCGATTCAAGAAATGCTAACTGGAATTTGGCAACAAATTCTAGGAATCGAGCAAATTAGTATTAACGATAACTTCTTTGAATTAGGCGGACACTCTCTACTCGCAACTCGCGTTATTTCCCAAATTCGGTCAATTTTTAAAGCAGAGTTACCTCTGCGAAGCCTATTTGAATTTCCGACGATTGCTAAGTTATCTCAACAAATTGAAACTACAAAGAAGGTAGGTTTTGGGATAGCATCATCTTCAATTAAATCAGTCACAAGAGAAAGAGAATTACCCTTATCTTTTGCTCAAGCTCGATTGTGGTTTATTGACCAATTAGATCCGGGAAATTCCAACTATAATTTGTTTGCTGCGGTACGTTTGACAGGCGAATTTAATCTGACAGTTTTAGAGCAAAGTTTGAACGAAGTTATTAGGCGACATGAGATTTTACGTACCAACTTTATTGAAGTCGATCGACAAACAATTCAGGTAATTTCACCGACTCTTACCTTAACTATTCCGGTTATCAAAATTCAGCAAGAGCAACAGATTCAGCAATTTGCGATCGCAGAAGCGAACAAACCTTTTAACCTCAGTAAAAACCCACTATTACGGTTATCTTTCTTAGAAATTGAACCTACAAAAGGCGTATTGTTGCTGACAATGCACCATATCATTTCTGATGGTTGGTCGATGGGTTTACTACTCCAAGAAATCACCACACTTTATCAAGCATTCAGCTTACAACAACCTTCTCCCATGCCGGAATTACCGATACAATACGCTGATTTTGCGGTTTGGCAGCGTCAATGGTTGTCAGGAGAAGTTTTGCAAACTCAGCTAAATTATTGGCAACAGCAGTTAGGTAATAATCTACCAATTTTAAATTTACCAACAGACCGACCTCGACCTTCTATACAAACTTTCCGGGGTGCGAAAAAAACGCTGGTTTTATCTCCCCAATTAACGAAAGATTTAAAAGATTTAAGCACGTCTTTTGGTAGTACTTTATTTATGATTTTGTTGTCAGTATTTAAAATATTGCTGCATTATTTAAGCGGTCAAAGTGATATTGTTGTGGGAACGGATGTAGCAAACCGCAATCGTTCTGAAACAGAAGGTTTGATTGGCTTTTTTGTTAATCAATTGGTGTTACGTACTGATGTAAGCGGAAATCCTAGTTTTGAAGATTTATTAGCACGAATTCGGCAAATTACTTTAGATGCTTATGCTCATCAAGATTTGCCTTTTGATAAGTTAGTAGAGGTGCTAAATCCAGAACGTGACCTCAGCCGCACGCCTCTATTTCAAGTTAAGTTCGTGTTACAAAATACTCCGATGCCATCTTTGGAGTTTGCAGGTTTGTCTTTGCAACCTTTAGAGGTTGATAAGGGGACTTCTCGATTCGATCTGCTTTTAAATATGGCGGAAACTGAGAGGGGGTTAATTGCTTCTTTGGAATACAATACTGATTTGTTTAACGAAAGTACGATCGCCAGATTTTTAAGTCATTTTGAAATGTTGCTCGATCGAGTTGTGAGTAATCCTGATGTTCTATTAAATGAGCTTAAGGAATTTTTGGCAGCAGCAGATGAACAACAGCGAAATGTGAAAGAGGAGGTGTATCAGGAAAGTGTGAGGCAGAAGTTGATGCGGGTTAAACGAAAGTCGGTTATTAATTAATGACTTTTTGCGAAGGTTTCAAGATTGATTTTTTACCACAGATGTCCACAGATAAACACAGATGAACACAGATGATTGAGATGAGTTGATGGTTTTTGAAAGAAAGTTAATGATTAGGAAGTTTAAAGGGAGAGAATAGAAAGATGCAGTCAGTAGTTTTAGAAGGTTTTCGGCTTTCACCGCAGCAAAAATATCAGTGGTTGTTACAGAAAGAACAATTATTACATCAGCCTTATCGCGTTCAAGGTGCGGTGTCGATCGAGGGAGATATTAATATTAATGTTCTTAAACAAGCTTTGACGGTTGTAGTTGAGCGATACGAAATTCTCCGCACGACTTTTAAATGTTTGCCGGGAATGGAAATTCCGATTCAGGTGATTGACGATCGCACTAAATCAACTAATCATATAACTTGGCTATATGATGACAATTTAAGTAATTTTTCTGCTGGCGAACAAGCATCAAAAATAGAAGCTATTTTCACCGAAATTTCAGAAGTTAGCTTTAACTTTGAGCAAGGTAATCTTGTTTATGTTTCTCTCGTAACTCTATCAACCGAAAAATATTTACTTTTAATTAGTTTGTCTGCTTTGATTGCAGATAAGCTGACATTACAAAATTTAGTTATCGAACTCAATCGTACTTATACGGCTTGTTTGAATCATCAATCTTTAGATGATGAACCTTTGCAATATGCAGATATCGCTGAGTGGCAAAATGAATTATTAAACTCAACAGATACAGAAATTGGTAGAGAATATTGGCAAAAGCAGGATATTTTAAACCTGCTCGATCTGCGTCTTCCTTTGGAAAGTCGATCGCCAGAAAAATCTGAATTCAACCCAAAAGTTTTTAGCTTAAAGATTCATTCAGATTGGTGGGAAAAGTTTTCAGATTTAGCAGTTGAAAATGATTTTGTTGCTAATTTTTTACTAACTTGTTGGCAAATTCTGTTGTGGCGTTTAACCGATCGCAGTGATTTAGCGATCGCACTCCACTACACCGGACGCAACTACGAGGAATTAGCATCAGCAATTGGTAATTTGGCGAAATACTTACCATTGCGCTTTCATTTAGGAGATGGCGATAAATTTAGTCAAGTTTTACAGCAAAATCAAAAAATTCAAGCAGAAGCAGCTAAATGGCAGAATAGTTTTGCTTGGGAATACGTTGTCCCAGGAAAGGAAAAAGCGATCGCCTTTTGTCCCTTTAGTTTTGAGTTTGAGTTAACGCCAAATTCGGAAAATTTTAGCAATCCCAGCTTTTCGATTTACAAACAGTATGCTTGTCTCGATCGTTTCAAAGTTAAATTAGTTTGTCTTTACCAAGAAGATTCTCTAAATTTAGAAATTCATTACGATGCCAGCTTATTTTCGGCAGAAGATATCGCTCAATTAGCAGAACAATATCAAATTCTGCTCCAAAGTGCCTTATCTAAACCAGATGCTTGCATTGATGAATTAGAAATATTGAGCGATCGCGATCGGCAAAAAGTTTTAATCGAATTTAACCAAACTAAATTCCCCACTCCAGCACAGTGCATTCACGATTTATTTACCGCACAAGTAGAACTTACACCTAATAATATTGCCGTTCGATTTACTGACAAGCAATTAACTTATCGGGAACTGAACGACAAAGCAAATCAACTGGCGCATTATCTCCAAAAATTAGGAGTTGGTGCGGAAACAATAGTGGGAATTTGCGTCGAACGTTCTCCCGAACTGTTAATTGGAATTCTCGGTATTTTGAAAGCTGGTGGCGCTTACTTACCCCTCGATCCGACATATCCGCCAGAAAGATTGCAGTTCATGTTGTCCGATTCTCAAGCGTTATTTGTTCTCACTCAGCAGTCATTAGTCGATCGCAATATTCTAGGAGATCAAAAATTAAACACTACTGTCCTATTTTTAGATACAAATTGGGAAGAAATCGATCGAGAAAGTAACGCTAATCCAATTGAGCGAGCTACCCTGAAAAACTTGGCTTATCTAATTTATACATCGGGTTCAACTGGAAAACCCAAGGGAACGATGATTCCCCATCAAGGATTAGTTAATTATCTCAATTGGTGTACGCAAACTTATAAAGTAAAACAAGGTTGTGGTGCTACCGTTCAATCTTCAATTGGGTTTGATGCAACTATTACTAGCTTGTTTTCTCCTTTATTAGTTGGACGAGAAGTAGTTCTCTTACCAGAAGCGGAAGAAATCGATGCTTTGAGTTCTATTTTGCGCTCTCAAAGTAATTTTAGTTTGGTGAAAATTACGCCCGCACATTTAGAATTACTCAGCCAATTACTATCAGGTGAAGAAGCAAGCGGTCAAACCAAAGCATTTATTATTGGTGGTGAAGCATTATTAGCTAAAAGCGTTTCTTTCTGGCGAAATTTTGCACCAAATACTAGGCTAATTAATGAATATGGCCCGACGGAAACTGTTGTCGGATGTTGCGTTTACGAAGTGTCTTCTCAAACGCCCGAATTTGGCACGGTTCCCATCGGTCGCCCGATCGCAAATACTCAACTTTATATTCTCGATCGCTATTTCAAACCCGTTCCCATCGGCGTTATCGGCGAACTCTACATCGGCGGTGCAGGCCTTGCCAGAGGCTATCTGAATCGCCCGGAATTAACTGCGGAAAAATTCATTCCCGATCCTTTTAGCGAAAAACCGGGAAATCGCTTATATAAAACAGGAGATTTAGCCCGTTATTTACCTGATGGAAATATCGAGTTTTTAGGAAGAATTGACCATCAAATAAAACTGCGTGGTTTCCGTATTGAATTGGGGGAAATTGAAGCGGTATTAACTCAACATCCAGAGGTAAAACAAGCAGTCGTGTTATGTCGAGAAGACGAGCCAAATGATAAGCGTTTGGTGGCTTACGTGGTTTTGCATTCGCATTTCTCCCATTCAGAAATCACTAATGAATTGCGCCATTTCTTGCAAAATCACCTGCCAGAATACATGATTCCTGCTGCGTTTATTACCCTAGATTCCTTACCTTTAACACCCAATGGTAAAGTCGATCGCCAAGCGTTACCAGCACCGAAAAAATTACAATTGCAAAATTTTGTCGCCCCTCGCACGCCAGCCGAGGAAGTGGTAGCCGAAATTTGGCAAGAAGTGTTGAAATGCGATCGCGTAGGTGTTAATCACAATTTCTTTGAATTGGGCGGACATTCACTATTAGCCACTCAGGTAATTTCTAGACTGCGCCAAGTATTCCAAATCGACCTTCCTTTACGCAGTTTATTTGAAGCACCCACTGTAGAAAGTACGGTTAATTTAATCGCAGAAAATTGGGGTAGTCGCGATGTCGTAGAAGAAATTGCTCGAACTTTACAGGAATTAGAGCAACTTCCAGATAGCGAATTTGAAACAGTATTGAAGACCTAACCCCCCAGCCCCCTTCCCTGCGTAGGGAAGGGGGAGCATAACTTGCCAATTAATTGATTGAAATTTTAATAAAAATTGAGGAAAAAAATGGGCAGTTTATCATCAGAAAAGCAGAAATTATTACAAGAATTACTAAATAAAAAAGGGATTAACGTTCAGCAAAAGCAACTCATACCCCGTCGAACACAATTAAGCCCTTGTCCGCTTTCTTTCGCTCAACAAAGGTTGTGGTTTTTGCAACAGTTGGAACCGAATAACCCGTTTTACAATATTTCTGCGGCTGCTCGTTTATCAGGTGCGATCGACATTGCAGCATTAGCGCAAAGTTTGAATGAAATCGTGCGCCGTCACGAAGCTTTACGGACGAATTTTATTGTTATTGATGGGCAACCAATACAAATAATTTCACCCACTTTAACTGTAAATCTACCCGTCATCGATTTGCGACATTTACCAAAAAAAGAACAGGAAACTGAAGCACTAAAATTAGTAAATCAGGAAGCAAAAAAACCTTTTAATTTAGAACAATATCCGTTACTAAGAGTAACTTTATTACAGTTAGATGAAACCGAGTACGTGCTGTTATTTACCATGCACCATATTGTCTCGGATGGTTGGTCAATTTCTGTCTTAATTCGGGAAGTCGCTACACTTTATGAAACCTACACTCGCCATCAACCTTCCCCATTACCAGAACTACCTATTCAATATGGTGACTTTGCAGTATGGCAGCGTCAGTGGTTGCAAGGAGAGGTGTTGCAAAGCCAACTTTCTTACTGGCGAAAACAGTTAGGAGATAAACCGCCACCGCTGAAATTGCCAGCCGATCGCCCTCGTCCCGCCGTTGAAACGTTTCGTGGCGCAACGCGATCGTTCTGCGTTTCTCCAGAACTTACTGCTGCCCTCAAAGCCTTAAGCAATCAGGAAAATGCCACAATTTTTATGACTTTGTTGGCAGCATATAAAACTTTGTTGCATCGCTACACCAATCAAGATGATATTGCGATTGGGTCGGGAATTGCTAACCGCAACCGTGCGGAAATTGAAGGATTAATTGGCTTTTTTGTTAATACTTTAGTGTTGCGTACCGACTTAGGAAATAATCCCATTTTTCGGGAATTGTTGGGGCGAGTGCGCGAAGTAACTTTATCTGCTTACGCCCATCAAGATTTGCCGTTTGAGTATCTGGTTGAAGAGTTGCACCCCGAACGGGATTTAAGCCGTAATCCCCTATTTCAAGTTATGTTTATTCTTCAAAATGCGACGACGGAAGAGTTGCAATTGCCAGGTTTAACGATCGCTCCCCTGAAACAGCAAAATTCGACGGCTAAGTTTGATTTGTATTTATCGATGCACGAATCTGAGTCGGGATTGACGGGTACGTTTGAATATAATACCGATTTGTTTGATGAAAGTACGATCGCGCGAATGGAAGGGCATTTTCTCACTTTGCTTTCAGGCATTGTTGCCAATCCTAACCAGCGCCTTTTTGAATTACCTTTACTAACAGAAGCAGAACGGCATCAATTATTATTTGAATTGAATCAGACTCGCGCTGCTTTTCCAGATGATAAGTGTATTCATCATTTATTTGAAGCGCAAGTCGAACAAACGACGGATGCGATCGCCCTCGTTTATGAAAACCAACGGTTAACTTATCGAGAACTCAATGCGGGAGCAAATCAAATCGCTCATTATCTGCAAAAATTATTGCCAACTTCGGAACATCAACCTTTAATTGCAATTTGCATGGATCGATCGCCTTTAATGGTGATGGGATTGCTGGCAATTCTGAAAGTGGGCGCAGCTTACGTACCCCTCGATCCAAACTATCCGCGAAAACGTTTGGCTTTCATTTTGCAGGACTCTTCTGCATCTTTGCTGTTAACTGAAACGAAGTTATTGCAGTCTCTTCCTCCCCATCAAGCGCGTGTCATTTGTTTGGATTCCGATCGAGAAAAAATTGCTCAAGAAAGCGTCTCCAACCCCACAAACGCGGTAACGCCTCAAAATTTAGCCTACGTCATCTACACCTCCGGTTCTACTGGTAAACCCAAGGGAGTCGCGATCGAGCATTACAGCACCATTGCTTTGTTGAATTGGGCGAAAGCAACCTTTACTCCCGAAGATGTGGCGGGAGTTTTAGCATCAACTTCTATTTGCTTCGATCTTTCAGTATTCGAGGTTTTTGTGCCGCTAACTTGGGGTAAAAAAGTGATTTTGGCAGAAAATGCCCTTTCATTACCCATTTTGCCTGCTAAATCTGAAGTAACCCTGATTAATACGGTTCCATCTGCGATCGCGGAATTAGTGCGATCGCAAGGCATACCTGCGGGAATTCGCACCATAAATCTTGCTGGCGAACCACTTCAAATGCAACTCGTACAGCAAATTTATCAGCAGACAAATGTTAAAAAAGTATTCAATCTTTATGGCCCTTCTGAAGATACTACTTATTCTACTTTTGCCTTCATCAAAAAAGAGGATAGCATCGTTACGATCGGTCGCCCAATTGCCAATACACAAGTTTATTTGCTTGACCCTTATCTTCAATTAGTTCCTGTTGGCGTACCTGGAGAAATATACATTGGTGGAGATGGTTTAGCAAGAGAATATCTCAACCGTCCAGACTTAACGCAGCAGAAATTTATCCCCAGTCCTTTTAGTAAAGAATCACATTATCGCCTTTACAAAACCGGAGATTTAGCTCGTTATTTACCAGACGGAAATATAGAATTTCTCGGACGCATCGACTATCAGGTTAAAATACGCGGTTTCCGAATTGAACTAGGAGAAATTGAAACGGCATTGCATCAACATTCCGCTATACAAGAAGCAGTAGTAACTGTTAGAGAAGATCATCCCGGTGACAAGCGATTAATTGCTTATATCGTTCAACGTGCAGCCACTGAAGAATTCCAAGAATTAGTAGAATCTTGGCAAAGCGAACACATTTCCCAATGGCGATCGCTTTATGAAGATACTTACAGCCAATCGTCATCTAATGAAAATCAAACCTTTAATATTATTGGTTGGAATAGCAGCTATACAGGTTTACCCATTCCCGCCGCAGAAATGAGCGAATGGGTAGATTACACTATCGAACGAATTCTCTCATTGCACCCCCAACAAGTCCTAGAAATTGGCTGCGGTACTGGCTTATTACTCAACCGTATTGCCCCTCACTGCGATCGATATTTGGCAACCGATTTTTCTGCTGAAGTTTTGCGCTATCTCCAACAAACAAACCTGTTAAGAGAATCTTCTCACATTGCTTTACTGCATAGAACAGCAGATAATTTTGATGAAATAAAACCTGCCAGCTTTGACACGATAATTATTAACTCAGTCGTTCAATATTTCCCCAGCATTAATTATTTATTGCGAGTTTTAGAAGGGGCGGTAAAAGCAGTTAAGCCAGGGGGGTCTATTTTTGTCGGCGATGTCCGTAGTTTGCCATTATTAGAAGCATTTCATACTTCAGTACAACTCGCTCAAGCCGATTATTCTCTATCTCGCACCCAGTTGCGGCAGCGAATACAGCAGTCTATTGCCCAAGAGCAAGAATTAGTTATCGATCCGGCATTTTTTATTGCACTAAAACAACATTTGCCCCAAATCAGCCACGTCCAAACTCAGCCAAAACAAGGTCGATATCAAAACGAATTAACCAAGTTTCGTTATGATGTCATTTTACATATTGACAATAACGTTAAATCTGTAGCAGATATTGCTTGGTTAGATTGGCGATCGCAACAATTAACTGTACCCAAGCTTCGCCAATTAATAGAATCAACACAACCGGAATTAATCGGACTTAAACGAATACCAAATGCTCGATTAACTGCTGAAATTAACGCCATAGAACTACTTGCTAGTGACGATTCCGAAGTGGAAACCGCAGGGGAAATCAAGGCAAGTTTGCAGTCGCTCGAAACTGGCGTACATCCTGAAAAAATTTGGCAATTGCAGTCTGAATTACCTTATGAAATAGCGCTTAGTTGGGCAAGTTCCGATGCTGATGGTAGCTATGACGTTCTCTTGCAAAAACAGACTGCAAATTCATCACAATTACCGATATTTCCTCAAGAAAAAATCCGCCTGAAACCTTGGCAAGCTTACACAAATAATCCCCTACAAGGACAATTTACTCGCGAGTTAGTACCTCAGTTACGCAGTTTCCTCAGCGAACGATTACCCGATTACATGATACCCTCAGCTTTTGTCAGGCTAGAAGCATTTCCCCTTACGCCAAATGGGAAAATCGATCGGCGTTCTCTACCAGCCCCAGAAATCGTTCGTTCCGATACGACAGATTATGTTGCACCTCGTACCTCTATTGAAGAGAAATTAACCAAAATTTGGGCGCAAATTCTCAACGTTGAAATTATTGGCATTCACGATAATTTCTTCGATTTAGGCGGACATTCTTTGCTAGTGACTCAACTGGTAATGAAAGTGCGAGAAACATTTCAAATCGATCTGTCTTTACGCAGTCTTTTTGAAATGCCAACTATTGCAGAGTTAGCACGAAGCATAGAGACGGCTATTGAAAAGGGAAATAATGCAGTTGCATCTACAACAGTTCTAGATTTAAAAGCAGAAGCCGTTCTCAATCCGGCAATTCGTCCCGAAGGATTACCTCTAGCAAAAATTGCCGATCCAACAAGCATTTTACTCACGGGAAGTAGCGGATTTTTGGGCGCTTTTTTACTTTACGAACTGCTGCAACAAACCCAAGCTGATATTTATTGCTTGGTGCGATCGAATGACGCTGAAACAGGTAAACGAAAAATTCAAAAAACTTTAGAATCTTATCAAATCTGGTATGATTCTTTTAGTGGTAGGATTATTCCAGTTATCGGCGATCTATCACAACCACGATTAGGATTAAGTGAAAACCAATTTCAGGAATTAACCGAGCTAATTGATGTCATTTATCATAATGGGGCATGGGTACATCATACTTCTCCCTATTCCACTCTCAAAGCGGCAAATGTACTCGGAACTCAAGAAGTTTTGAAGTTGGCAAGTCGAGTTAAAATTAAGCCCGTGCATTTCATTTCTACGGGCGGAATTTTTAATTTGGCAGGTCGTTCTTATACAGGTGTTAAAGTTGTCAGAGAACAGGATAATATTGACGAAATCGAAGTACCTGCAAACGGTTACGTTCAAAGCAAATGGGTAGCAGAAAAGCTTGTTACAATTGCACGCGATCGCGGTTTTCCCGTCTGCATCTATAGACCTGGTAGAATCTCAGGACACAGCCAAACGGGTGTTTTTAATACCAATGATTTTCTGTATAAATTAATTGTTGGTTGTATTCAACTCGGCAGTATGCCAGATGGGGATGCCATGATGAATCTAATTCCCGTGGATTATATCAGTTATGCGATCGCGCATTTATCAAAGCAGGAAAAGTCCCTCGGCAAAGCTTTTAATTTAGTTAATCCCAATTCTTTTTGTTCGAGTAAACTTGTTGATGCCATTCGTTCTTTAGGTTATTCAATCCAACAAATTCCTTATGAAGAATGGCGTAATAAGCTACTCGATGTTGCGGGTAGTTTTCCAGAACATCCTTTATATTCGCTGATTCCATTTTTCCCAGCGAAGGAATCTCAATCAGATGATTTGAATCGAGCAGAATTAAAATTTGATTGCCAAAATATGCTCGATGGAATGGCAGATACATCTGTTTCTTGTCCGCTGATTGACGATAAAGTGCTACACACCTACTTTTCTTATCTAATCCAAAACGGATTTATCAATCAAATTGTCAACTAAATTATTCAGGAGTAAACAACATGAATCAAGAAGATACCACCATATACAAAGTAGTTGTAAATCACGAAGAACAATATTCCATTTGGCCTGCCAATAAAGAAAATGCTTTAGGTTGGAAAGATGCTGGAAAAAGCGGTACAAAAACCGAATGTTTAGACTACATCAAAGAAGTATGGACTGATATGCGGCCATTAAGCCTCCGTAAACGAATGGAAGAAATTGCACATCAATCCTAATATGTTGCCCAGATTCCCGACTTCTTCAAAAAATCGGGAATCTATCTCTAGCAAAATCATCTGTGTTTATCTGTGTTCATCTGTGGTTCAAAAAAATTTAACCCATGATTCCCACAGACAATACTATATAACCCATAAATACAAGGAATAAAAATGAACCAACAACAAAAATCTTTAGTTACTTTAACAGAAAACTATACCTATCAAACCAAAAAATCCAAACAATTTATGGAGAAATATCGCCCAATTATGGCTGATCCAAGAGCCGTATGGGGTTTTAATTTGCCCATGAAAGAAATGTGTTACCCCATAGTCGGAAAACGTTCTTCCGGTTGCAAAATTTGGGATATTGATGGAAATGAATATGTAGACCTAGTGATGGGATTTGGCAGTAATATTTTCGGTCATAACCCTTCATTTATTAAAAATGCGATCGCAGAACAATTAGAACAAGGCATTCAACTAGGCCCACAATCAGAATTGGCAGGCGAAGTAGCTGAGTTAATCTGCGAATTGACAGGCGTAGAAAGAGTCGCGATTAGCAATACTGGTACGGAAGCAGTAATGACGGCGATTCGATTAGCGAGAGCCGCTACTAATCGTTCTAAAATCGTCATGTTTTCCGGTTCTTATCACGGTCATTTTGATGGAACGCTCGTCAAAACAGGAGTGAATTCAGGAGAGGGAAAAGCAGAAGCGATCGCACCTGGCATTCCCGATAAAATTGTCGAAGATGTTTTGATTTTAGATTACGGCAATCCCCGATCGTTAGAAATAATCAAATCACAGGGAAATCAACTAGCCGCTGTCTTAGTCGAACCCGTACAAAGCAGCCGAATAAATCTGCAACCGAAAGAATTTCTGCAACAACTCAGACAAGTTACCGAAACATTAGGAATTGCCTTAATTTTTGATGAAATGGTAACTGGTTTTCGCATCCATTTAGGGGGCGCACAAGCTTGGTTTGATGTCCAAGCAGATATCGTCGCTTATGGCAAAATTGTCGGCGGTGGAATGTCAATCGGTATTATTGCAGGTAAAGCCAATTATCTCGATCGAATTGATGGCGGAATGTGGAATTATGGCGACGCATCCTCTCCTCAAATAAAGAAAACATTTTTCGCCGGAACTCATTGCAAACACCCCTTATCTATGGCGGCTGCTAGGGCAGTATTAATGCAGTTAAAGGTACAAGGAAATAGCCTACAAGAAGAATTGAATTTACGGACTTCTCAGTTTGTAAATAAGCTCAATTCTTACTTTGAATCAGAAAAATTGCCTATTCGGATGACTAATTTTGGTTCGCTTTTTGGCCCTATTTCATCAGGTAATTCCGAGGCATCAGAAAATGCGACTGCTGACATAGGTATTAACTTATTATCTTACCATTTAACTCACAGAGGAGTTCTTTTACTTCGCGGTGGTGGTTTCTTATCAACTGCTCATACAGATGCAGACCTCGATCGCATATTTCAGGCTGTTAAAGACAGCGTTGCAGAACTACAAACCGGAGGCTTTTTACCAATACCCGCCGCTAAATTCTCCCAAGTCCGGTAAGATAAACTGCTTTCTTATCTGCGTACCCTACAGGAAGGCTATCGCCTACATCTGCGTTTATCTGCTTTCATCTGCGGTAAAAAAATCTTACTTAAAAGGAGAAACCTTTATGACTTTACAAACTCATCATTTCGACCATGAAAAATTTGCCCGTGTTTACAACCAAGCATGGGGGCCACAATATTGCGATCGCATTCCCCTAATTGAAAAATTGCTCCTACCTTATATGCCTCCAGGTGCTAACATTCTAGACCTCTGTTGCGGTACGGCACAAACTACGCGACAAATAATCAATCGGGGCTATCAAGTAACAGGTATCGAAGAATTTAAGGATATGCTGAACTATGCCCATCAAAACGTTCCTGATGGAAAATTCATTCTCAACAACATCCGCACTTTTGAATTACCGCCAACCTTTCATGGCATATATTCAATTACTCACGGATTAGACTACGTGATGACTTTGGATGAATTAAAATCTGTCTTTAAAAAGACTTATCAAGCATTACTAGAAAACGGAATATTTCTCTTATTTTTGCGGTTGATCGGACATTCTCAAACTTATTACAATCAGAACGGGAAAGTCATTGATGGCGATGTAACTGATAACTTAGCTTGGGCAATTGGATCGAAATATCATCCAGAACAACAAATATCAGAACTATTATGTACTGCGTTTGAATTGCTGGAAGAGAAATGGCAGCGATCGGACTTTATTTGGTTGTTGAAAAGTTATACCAGAACAGAAATAGAATCTGTTTTGGCAGAGGTAGGATTTGCAGACGTAAAAATATACGATAACAAAGGTAATCTAGCAGAGCCAGATTACGATCGCGTTGCCTATTTTGTATGCCGAAAGTAGCGATGATTGAAATTCCCTTAAAACAATACTGGAACTTATTTTTTGACTATCTCAAACCCCAATGGGGTCGCGTTACTTTGTTAGCGATCGCACTTTTGAGTAGTATTGGTTTACAAGTCATTAATCCCCAAGTTTTGCGCTACTTCATCGACACTGCTGTGGCTGGAGGTTCCCAACAATCTTTATTAACAGCAGCAATTTTATTCACAGTTTTAGCATTACTATCGCAAGTTCTCGCGGTTGCTGCTACTTACTGGGGAGAAAATGCTGCTTGGACGGCTACAAATGCTTTAAGAGTTGACTTAGCAGTTCATTGTTTGAATCTCGATTTATCTTTTCACAAATCTCGCACTCCCGGCGAATTAATTGAAAGAATTGATGGAGATACAACTGCTTTAGCAAAGTTTTTCTCGCAACTGATTATCTATGTTTTAGGTAACTTGTTGCTATTACTCGGCGTGCTAATTGCTTTATTTTGGTTAGATTGGCGAGCGGGTTTGTGTTTAGCTATATATAGCATAACTGCCTTAATAGTTTTAGTCCGCATTCGGATATATTCTATTGTTTATTGGGCGGCTAATCGGCAAGTCAGCGCCGAATTTTTTGGCTTTCTGGGCGAACAATTTACCGGAAGAGAAGATATTCGAGCCAACGGAGCAGTTAGTTATGCAATGAATCGTTTTTACAAAATTTTGCAACGCTGGCTCCCTGTTTTTCATAAAGCAAGATTAATCGGTACTATTCTTTGGGGTACTTCCATTGGTTTATTTGCGGTGGGAAATGCGATCGCGTTATCTTTAGGCGCGTATCTTTGGAGTCAAGGCGCGATCGCGATCGGTACTGTTTACCTGATTTTTCATTACACTAACTTACTGCGTCAACCAATGGAACAAATTAGAACCCAATTAGAAGAACTCCAACAAGCTGAAGCCAGTATTTATCGCATTCGCGAATTATTTCAAATTCAATCGAAATTAAATACAACTGGAAATAAATTACTCCCTACTAATCCTCTTTCAATAAGTTTCGAGGAAGTTTGGTTTAGTTATGAAATAGAAAAACCAAACCAAGAGCGTGAATTTGATATATCAGATGAATGGACGCTGCAAGATATTACTTTTTACCTGCGTCCCGGCGAAGTATTAGGTTTATTAGGACGGACGGGTAGCGGAAAAACAACTTTAGCGCGATTATTACTCAGATTATACGAACCGCAAACAGGTTCGATTCGCTTAGGTGGCGTTCCCATTAACGAAACTCGATCGACAGAAATATCCCAACACATCGGTTTAGTTACTCAAGACGTACAGTTATTTCAAGCCACAATTCGCGATAATTTAACATTTTTCGATCGCAATTTTAGCGATGACCATTTGTTGCAAGCGCTAGAAACATTAGGATTAACCGAATGGTTGCAATCTCTCCCCCAAGGATTAGACACCCAGCTAGGCGCAGATAGCAACGGACTTTCCGCCGGAGAAGCTCAATTACTCGCTTTAGCCCGTATTTTCCTCAAAAATCCCGGTTTAGTTATTCTAGACGAAGCCTCCTCCCGACTCGACCCCATCACCGAAAAACGAATCGAACGAGCGATCGACAAACTCTTAGACGGACGCACCGGAGTAATTATCGCACACCGCTTGCAAACGATCCAACGTGCCGACAAAATCTTAATATTAGAAAAAGGTCAAATAATAGAATATGGCGATCGCAAACAACTAGCCAACAATCCCAATACTCGTTTCGCCCAACTACTAAAAACAGGCTTAACCGAAATCCTAGTTTAACATCAACAAACTTCTTACTCAAAACAATAAACCTATTGCAATCATCTGTGTACCCTAAGGGAAGGCTATCGCCTACATCTGTGTTCATCTGTGTTCATCTGTGGACATCTGTGGTAAAAAACACACCTCCAACCTCCCATGAAAAATACCCATAAAATCTCCGGCTACCAACTACTATGGCAAATGATGAAATTCAAACCAAAACTTTACTTGGTTGACAGCATATTATGGATTTTAATCATGAGTTTGCCAGCCCTACCAGGGCTAATCATTCGCGAATTCTTTAACGCCCTGACCGGATCTTCTCAACTTGGTTATTCTCCTTGGGCATTCATCGCTTTATTACTCGCAACAGCCATCGGTCAAATCGTAATTTTATTCATCGGTCGCCTTACCAAAACCCAACATCGCTTCACGATGAGTGCTTTAGTTCGTCGCAATTTATTAGAAAATATCTTTCAGCGTCCCGGTGCTTTACCTTTAGCGGCTGGCAGTCAAGCAAGTGAAAGTTTATCTCCCGGTGAAGCGATCGGCTATTTTAGAGAAGATGCCGAACAAATAGAAAATAATGTTGCCTTAACATCCGAAATCATCGGAGAAGGATTATTTGCTTTCATTTCGATCGCAATTCTTTTCAGCGTCAACGCCCAAATTACCCTGTTAGTTTTTCTGCCTTTACTAGTCATGGTAGCGATCGTACATCAAGCAGAAATTCGCATTAAACGCTATCGACAAGCCAGCCGCCAAGCCACTGAAAAAGTAACGGGTATCATTGGCGAAATGTTTACATCCGTGCAAGCAATTAAAATAGCAGGTGCAGAACAGAACGTACTAAACTATTTTCAACAAGCCAACGAACAACGCCGCCAAATGATGTTACGAGATCGCTTGTTTACGGCAATTTTGGAATCGATTTTTCGCAATTTGGTCAGCGTCGGTACTGGTTTAATTTTGCTATTAGCCTCCCAATCAATGCAAGCTAATGCAGGTACGCTGACAGTGGGAGATTTTGCTTTATTCATCTATTATTTAACGTTTGTCACCGATTTTTTGGGTTTTGTCGGTACTTTTATGGCGTTGTATAAACAAACAGAAGTTTCGTTTGAACGGATGCAAGCATTGATTCCCGATCGATCGCCAACTGCCTTAGTAGAACCCAAACCGCTTTATTTCCGGGACTTAGGCGGTCGCAAACCCAAACTACCACCGATCGCACAACCATCCCCGCATCAGAACGATCGCTTACAGCAATTAGTCGTTTCTAACCTAACTTACTATTATCCCGGTACTAATCGCGGCATTACTAACATTAACTTAAGATTAGTGCGGGGTAGTTTTACTGTAATTACCGGACGTATCGGTTCTGGCAAAACAACCTTATTACGAGCATTATTAGGATTATTACCATTGCAAGCCGGAGAAATTTATTGGAACGGTAATTTAATAGAAGACCCGGCTAATTTCTTCATTCCTCCTCGCAGCGCTTATACTCCTCAAACTCCCCAATTTTTTAGTTATTCCCTGCGAGATAATATTCTTTTGGGCTTGGATGCTGACGATCGATCGGTAAAACAAGCGATCGAAATGGCAGTATTCGATCGAGATGTCGCCGCCATGCCTCAAGGATTAGAAACCCTCGTCGGAACTAAAGGAGTGAGACTTTCCGGCGGACAGTTACAACGTGCAGCCGCCGCTAGAATGTTCGTGCGTCAACCGGAATTATTAGTATTTGACGACCTCTCTAGCGCTTTAGATGTAGAAACCGAAAAACTACTTTGGCAACGCATCTTTGCAGATAATTCGACCTCTCCTCCCACCCCTCTCCTACAAGGAGAGGGGAGTAAGACTCCCCCCTTCCCAACCCCCCTTTTTAAGGGGGGCAGGGGGGATCGGGAAGGAGGGACGGGGGGGTTAGGTAGGCCCAATTGGAGACCGACCTGCTTAGTGGTTTCTCATCGCCCCACTATCTTACGCCGCGCCGATCGCATTATCGTTCTTGAAGAAGGCATCGTAAAAGCAGAAGGAACTTTTGATGATTTGCAAGAGGTATTGTCTTGAATAAGCAAGGAGAAAAAAGAAACGAGAAACCAAATTTTATTCAGTCAAAATTTGCTCGTTTAGCTGGCATTATTTTCGGATTATTCGTTCTGTTATTGTGTCTAATTGGTAGCATGGCTTACGGAGCCGTAGATATTTCTCTAGATAAAATCTACGCAGCATTGACGGCTTTCGACGGCACTACAGAACACTTGATCGTTCGGACGATTCGATTACCTCGATCGCTAATTGCCATGTTAGTCGGTGCAGCCATTTCCGTTGCCGGTGCATTAATGCAAGGATTAACCCGCAACCCTTTAGCCGACCCCGGAATTTTAGGAATTAACGCTGGTGCGGCATTTGCGGCGGTATTGGCAGTTTTTCTATTCGGTCAACCCGATTTCGGTGCTTATGCTGGGTTTGCTTTTCTGGGAGCCAGTTTTGCCGCCGTAACGGTTTATTTTCTCGGTTCTCTCGGTCGAGGCGGACTCACACCACTCAACTTAACCTTAGCCGGAGCCGCTTTCACTGCCTTGCTTTCCTCCCTCACCACCGCTATTCTGATCCTCAGTCAACGCACATTAGATGAAATTCGGTTTTGGTTAGCTGGCTCAGTAGCGGGGAGAGATTTGACTTTATTTTGGCAAGTTTTACCTTATATATCGATCGGACTGATATTGGCATTCGCCTTAGGGCAACAAATTACCATCCTGAGTTTAGGGGAAGAAGTGGCGCGTGGTTTGGGACAAAACACGGTTTGGGTAAAAATTGCCACCGCCATTAGCGTAGTTTTACTGGCAGGCAGTGCGGTAGCGGCAGCAGGGCCGATCGCATTTATTGGTTTGGTAGTACCTCACATCGTTAAATCGATCGTCGGTGTCGATTATCGTTGGATTTTGCCTTATACCAGCTTATTAGGGGCAATTTTATTGCTATTGGCAGATATCGCGGCTCGTTTGTTGATGAAGCCGCAAGAAGTGCCAGTGGGAGTGATGACTGCTCTTTTAGGTGCGCCGTTCTTCATCTATTTAGCTCGCTGGAAAGTCAAAAAATGAAGCAATCTTGGTTAGTGCTGCGTTCATCTCGGTTAAATATATCTTACCGTTTCGATCGGCGAGTGCCGTTGGTGCTGGCTACGCTGATGGTAATTGCAGTTGTCGCGATCGCGATCGATCTTTCTGTTGGAGATTATCCCATCCCATTGTTAGATGTTTTAAAAACAATTTTGGGTTTAGAAACGGGAAATCCAGATTACGCTTTTATTTTAAATGAACTACGCCTTCCTCGTGCTGTAATTGCTTTTCTAGTTGGCATGGGATTGGCAATTTCCGGTACTTTTTTGCAAGGTTTAACGCGCAATCCTTTAGCCGCTCCAGAAATCATCGGTTTCAATGCCGGAGCGAGTTTAGCTGCTGTCAGCTTAATAGTTTTACTGCCAAACGTACCCCTATTTTTTCTGCCGCTCGCTGCTTTTAGCGGTGCAATATTGGTAACGATTTTGATTTATTTGTTGGCTTGGACTGATGGCAGTTCTTCCCTCCGTCTAATTTTAATCGGTATCGGCATCACCGCTTTTGCCAGCGCTTTTACTACTTTGATGGTGACGTTTGGAGAAATTAACAGCGTCAGTCAGGCGATGATTTGGTTAGTGGGAAGTGTTTACGGACGCCATTGGGAACACTTAAAAGTTTTCTTACCTTGGTTGGTCGTTTTGATACCAGTAGCTTGGTTAAACGCTAGGCAACTAAATGTACTGAATTTGGGCGATGATGTAGCGAAAAGCTTAGGAATTAAGCTCGACTGGCAACGGGGTTTGTTGTTGCTGATTAGTGCGGCGCTTTGCGGAGTGTCAGTTGCTACCGCTGGTACGATCAACTTTGTTGGCTTGATGGCTCCTCATTTGGGCCGCCAATTAGTAGGGCCAACTCACGAGGGATTGCTTCCCACGGCGGCGCTAATGGGAGGAATTCTAGTAGTGGTAGCAGATGTGTTAGGGCGATCGCTTTTTGGAGCGATCGAAATCCCTTGTGGCGTGATTACATCTGTTATAGGTGCGCCTTACTTTCTTTACTTGCTCTGTGGAATCCGAAAGTAGGATAACAAGCTGTAATACCAATTCATTTTAGTGTTGTAAGCTTGCATCGCATTTAAATTGTATATTGCTGGTGCTAGGCAAAAACCGTAAATCCCTCTGCCCATCCCCCCATCTCCCCATCCCCCCATCTCCCCATCAGCCTGAATATTAAAATTAAATGCGTGGCAGCTTAGTTAATATTTCCCCCGTTCCGTGTTCCCTACCTTTATATTTCCTTTGACTGTTTATGCCTCCTTAAGTACCAAGAAAGCCCCAAAACTCCTAAAGCCAATAAACTAAAAGTAGAAGTTGGTTCCGGTACAGAAGTTGAGGCATTAGATAGCTTAATTTTGTCAACTAACAAAGCTGAATTCACGGTAGAATCGCCCACATCTACTACTCCGAAACCCAAAACGTATGTACCAGCCGTCGTTATCTTGTAAGAAGAAGATTGATAGCCAGTTTCCTTAGCCAAGCGAGTAAAGAAATTGGTATTGGTAGCGTTGCTGGTATCGGCTAATGGGTTTAAGCGATCGCTCAAAGTAAAAAAGGCGAAATCATCATAATTTGATTCAGAAGGATCGAGATCTGTTAAGAAATTCCACTGAAAAGTTAAAACATCTCCAGCATTGGCGACAAATGTTTGTTTGATAGCTGAACCTTCTGTAACTCCAGAATTCGTTAAACTACCACCACTTAATCCTAAAAAACTTTCTAAATTGGCACCACTGATATTTGTGGTATCTTGCAGAGTTTCTAGGACAGCCTGGTAAGTTCCCTCTGATGGTTCCGCACCAAAAGAAGCATCTTCAACCGTAGCTTGACCAGTGATTTCCCACTGACTGAAATCTCCCGTTTCAAAACTACTATTTAAGATAGCAGCGTTACCCATTTTAGCTGTCGAAACAATTAAACCGATAACTGTGGCGGCGGCCATAATTGAAAAAATTCGCATCTTTTTTGCTCCTGTTATTAATAATTAATTACCAAAAATTAGAAAATAGCCAGAATAATAGCGATTTATGTTTGGACGAACAAATCGTTCGCTACCAAGGAAGGTTTGTTATTCAAACTAGCAAACAATCCTCCAGTTCCTAACCCAGCAGCAGCACCGTTTTGGTTGTAGAACAAATCACCGCTCAAAGCGTTGTAAACTATTTTGGCGCTGCTATTTCCAGCTACAGAGAGTTGGTTAGCCACTTGCTCGTTGATAGCGATAAATTCATTGGGTTGTAACGCGCCATTGATGGCACTGGTAAGCGCTGTAAAGGTGGCTTTGCTCAATGCTATTTTGTCAGTACCGCTGATAAAATCAGTAATAGTATCGACTCCTAAACCAGTGGTCGTAAAGGCTGCACCACTGCCAAACAAGAATCGATCGGCCTCTGTATCTCCTATTAGCAAATCATCCCCAGCGCCTCCTACTAAAGTGTCACTGCCACCCGCACCTTGAATGGTGTCATTGCCAGCTAAACCTTTAAGCAAATTATTACCGTTATTACCAGTGATAACGTTATTGAGGGCGTTTCCCGTGCCGTTAATATGAGAGTTTCCGGTAAGGCTTAAGTTCTCAACATTATTAGTCAGGGTATGATTGACTGAAGATCGAACGGTATCTATGCCTTGATTAGCGCCTTCAACTACTACATCCCGGATGCTATCAACGATGTAGAGGTCGTTACCTGCACCGCCACTCATGCGATCGTCCCCTAATTTACCATCGATCGAATCATCAGCCGCAGTACCGTTGAGGATGTCGTTACCATCAGTGCCGACAATCATCGATCGAACGGTGACAATGACATTGGCAGTAGCAGTATCAATCCCATCGCTAATGGTGTAACTAAAATTATCCGTACCCGTAAAACCAGTGGCTGGAGTGTAAATTAGTCGATCGTCAGTGAAATCATTAGGGGTGTCATTGTCGTCACGGATGATGCTACCCCCTTGGGTAGAAGTGGGACTAAACACGCTGAGGGAAATCGGATTGCGATCGATGTCGCTGTCGTTGGTAAGGACATCGATCGTGACTGGTACGCCAGATGAAGTGGTAGCGGTGTCGTCAGTTGCAATGGGTGGGTTATTTGCAGGTATTATGTTGTAATCGTTGATGAATTTCTGCAAACCTTCTCTCAGCGCGATCGCTTCTTCAGCAGTAATTTCATCGTCAGAATTGGAAGTTGTGTGAACGCCATCGGCAAAGTCTTTTCCGTGCAGGCGATATCTAATATTTGCCCAGTCATCATAGGAGTTTAATTGCGTAGTTCCTTCCTTATCTGGTCTAGCATTTTGCCAATTAATATCCAACACATAGGATGTGGGATCTATCAAGCCATTCTTATTAAAGTCTGCTGAGCCAACACTACTGACTATATTTAAAGGTGTAAAATCCTTTTTATTAGTAGGGTTAGTTAATCCTACTGGTACATAAACGCCTGACTCTCCTGCTATACCGTTTTTTTCATTCAAGGCATTCTCGTCCAACGAGTTCCATTTCCGATTTGAATAATCCAACTTCCAGCTGTCAGTAAATTTTTTAAATAAATCGTATGCAGCTTGCTGTGCTGGCGTTGCAGTTGGTGGTAATGGACTCACATCATTTCGCGTTTGCCAAGTATAGTTCATGACACTATAGTAGTTCGGCTTATAATTAATATCGTCATCACCCCCATGCCTAAGATTTAGCGTGTGGCCTAGCTCGTGCATAAAAGTGCTAGCTTGATTGTCAGCCCGTTCACTAGGCGTGTAACTATTAGTCCAAATCGGATCGCCTAAAGTCACCATGAAGTCATTACCGGGCAATTCAGCTAGCCCCGATGTCGATCCTTTAAACGAATCGGCAAAAATAGCGTAGCGATAAACATCTTTTTTGGCAGCTAGCTTGTTAGGATCGGCTTTCTCAACCCCAGTACCAAAATAGGCTTTTTTGACATTATCAAACTCACCCCAAGGGTTATCTGCCCACGGTTGACGAGTCATATTTATATCTGATAAATCGATGTGGAGTCTGATTCCTTTAGTACCATCAGGATTTTTGACGGATGCGGCTGGCGCGTTCAAAAAAGCACTGATAACGCGATCTAGCACTGTTCCGGTAGCAAATTTTGCTCCATTAAGCGTTGCAGGCACGTCAGGCAGAGGAGTTCCCAAAGCAACAGGAGCAAGCCCAGTCATAGCATCGACTTCCACAAACAAATCTTTGTGAAATGGATCGGCACCTAACGCAGGTAAGTTAAGATCGATAATACCGTCCTCATTGATATCAATACCTTGCGTTTCCCATAAGTCAATTAGACCATCTCCGTCTGTATCTTGAGTTGCTGTCACAATTGCTTGACTTCCATCACTTAAGCTAGCCCAAAATGCAATTTCCCCAAGATTGTTAATAGGATCGTAAATATTCAAATCGGTAACCGTGCTGGGTAAATCGTTAATGGTTTGGCCAATTTTTACTGTTAGCAGAGGGTTACTTACTGTGAATGCACTAGGCTGATTAACAAAGCTAGTAGTGTAAATGCCTTTTTTTCCAGAAGTATCAAACCCCATATAAGTGGCTGTTGCTACCGGAGGTTTTCCAGAAATAGAAGTACCCTTAATCGAGCTAACCCCGACACGAGCATTCGCATCAAAGCTGGCAAAGGGGCCGATATCAGTTTCTCCGCTATCAAATTTGCCATTTTTGTTGGCATCAACAAAGGTTTCACCGGGGTCTAAAAAACCGTTTCCTCCTATGCCAGCAAGACGCTTTACTTTCCAAATATTGTCTGTTTTAACAGATGCAAATATACCCGGCCCAGGATTTGTTTGTAATGTAGTTGCTCCAGATGAACTAAGGTCACCATAAAATGTAATAAACTTTCCATCATCGCTAATGCCAGGGCTATTACCTAATACAGTAAATCCCTTGGCAGGACTAGCAATTTCATCAAATTTATCTAAGCTTCTATTGGTAATAAGTATAAAAGATTCAGTTCCAAACCGAGTTTGATACACGATATCGCCACTATCGGCTATCATCGGACGTACAAAAGAAGTTCCTAATGGGGTCGTGTTAAAGCTCAGTAAAGAGGGGGTAGCCAGTACGCGATTTGAACCTATTATTCCAGGAAAAACAACATCATTTTTACTAGAAAAATTCACTTTGTTGTTAATGTTAGGTGTCGTAAATACTGCATCAAAAAAATCAAATACGCTGCCTGATGTTGTTGCTACATTTACAAAATTTGTATCCAGAGTAGCTCCTGGCTTATTTGCATCTCTGAGCCGAATTGCACTAGTAGCGTTTTCACCAACTATTTTAAGATCGTGGGTTGCTATGATGTTTTGATTGTTGATTTGTACCTGCTTGCTCGTATTTGGTGACCCTCTAGTTCCCGTGACATCTATCAGGGATTTACTAGCATTTCCATAACCAGCAAAGACATCCGTTTCCGTAGCTCTTCTACCTACAAAGGCAACAAACCCCGTGTCATTAATTGACGGACTATCTTCTATGGTTGTGATGCCTAATTCACCTGTTTTGGCAATTATGTCGTATTGATAAAAAGGGGTGGTACTCATAATAATAAATATCCTTTTTATTTCAAGTTGTTGCTTTTCTGATGGCAGCTAAGGGACTGCATTAATGCAACCCCTTGCTAGAATTTTTATAGGTGTTTAAGTTAAAAACATTTAAGCTGGCGCGATCGCAATCTTCCATACTAGAATCAGAGCCATCATTTCCTAGCATGATGGCTGCCTTAAACATCTATTTTTTTCAGCAGCTAAATTATGTTTTGGCTTAAGTAAATGTAATATTGCAAAGCTTGATAAGGTACTCTGTTTAATAGTATATTTACTGAACTCTCTTTGAGAAAGGATTATATCGAGTAAGTAGCAATACGTAACATAAGTCAATCAAATCCACCACAGTTCTCTCGCAGAAATAACTATGGCTGATTCAGCTAAGAGGTGAGCCAACTCCTTGGAAATATTTATATATACATAATCGTTATTTTTTATCACAATTTGGCTGTTCAAGAATTAAGAAGGTTATAACCGAACAGAGCAGTTTTATAGATAATAATATCGATTATGGAGCCTCTTGATACTGGAGTCAGATACGATCGCATTGCTCGATGGTGGCAGGCTCAACATCAAAATTCATCATACGGAATTGCCCAATTAGAGCGGGCGATCCGATTTACCTCCACAAAGCATTCAGCGCTTGATGTGGGGTGTGGAAGTAGCGGACGTTTGATCGAAACTTTAGCCAAGCGGGGATTTCAGCCGGAAGGACTTGATATTTCGAGAGAAATGATCGATTTAGCTCGTCAACTGCATCCAGAAGTCACTTTTTATGTGGAAGATATTTGCTGCTGGATTCCTCCAAAACTTTACAGTTTGATTTGTGCTTGGGACAGTACCTTTCATCTGCCGCTCGATATGCAAGAGCCTGTATTGAAAAAGCTATGTAATGCGCTGGAAGCTGATGGAGTACTCTTGTTTACCTGTGGTGGCGGACATACAAATGGCGAAATTTCGGGGTCGTTTCAAGGTCAGGACTTTGATTACAGCACTTTGGGAGTAGATGCTTTTCTACAGATTCTCACTGAGCATCACTGTACGTGCCGCCATCTGGAATATGACCAATATCCAGAAAATCACGTTTATATAATTGCTCAAAAGATCTGATAACGCGAAGCTCATTTTATGCGATCGATAAATGAGATTTCAGCTTTGACAAAATCTCCCTCGATTTAGTCCAGAGAATCGATCCTCCTTCATCGGGAGCGAAAATACGCTCTGCATTTGGTAGTCGAAGCGCCAAAGTTGCACCAAAATCAGGAGAGTGAACCGTACTGGTATCCAAACCACCATACCAAAGACCTACGGGAACGGCGATTTCCTCCAGCTTCATCGGCCAAGAACTGAGGGCATTGACGAGATCTCTGGCGTATCCTCGCGCACCTTGGGAAAAACCTTCCCGTAACGCTCGCTGAAAAGATTGGCTAAAAATATCACTCTCATACAATATACGATCGCATTCTGCACTCATTCCGATAATTAACTGCCACAAACCATCAGCTGTAGCCATCTGTGAAAAATGCTGCTCAAATCCTGCCGGGTCTTGTTGGATAGCTGCGATCGTACTTCTTACATCGGGATGCAAAATCGGTAACAGATTCGGATGCGTCAATTCATCCTGACCCGACACAATTGCGATCGCTTTCACTCTTCCCCGCGCTGCTAAAGCAAAAGCAAATGCTGCCCCTTGCGAAAAACCAACAGCGAGAACATCACGGAAATCCCAATACTGAATAAACTCTCCCATATCATCCACCCAAGAAGACAAAGTTTTGTCTGGGTGAGGGTCAGATAAACCTAAGCCAGGTCGGTCAATCGCAATCAGTTTAAGACCGAGATCTGGCAGATCGTTAGCCCCAAAACCAAGCCAACCGCTCATTCCCGCCCCTGTGCAGAACACAACTGGAATACCTTCAGTTGGCCCCCATTCCGACCATGCTAGTCTACGACCATCATGCAGTTGCATCGTCCCTTGTCTTTCAGGTGGCGTCACCATCGTTTTCATATCTTATAATCTAAAATCTCAAATCTCAAATCTCAAATCGAATGGCTAGCTACTTCCGCCCCAGCATCGATGCACTGGTGGGCTATACTCCAGGCGAACAGCCAAAACCGGGTACGAATATTATCAAACTCAATACTAATGAAAATCCATATCCGCCTTCTCCAAATGCGATCGCAGTTTTGCGAAACTTAGATATAGAATGGCTCAGGCGTTACCCAGACCCTTATGCAAACGAGTTTCGCAAAGCAGTCAGCGAAGTCTTGGAAGTCCCGCCTGACTGGATTATCGTCGGAAATGGCAGCGATGATTTGCTCAATCTGATCGTGCGTGCTTGTGCGGAAAAGGAACGCAAAGTGGTTTATCCGATGCCAACATACGTACTGTATCGCACCTTATCGGATATGCAGGCGGCGGAACGAGTGGAAATTTCCTATGGTGAAGATTATCGCTTACCGATCGAGGAATTAGTAGCCACCAACGGTGCGCTAACCTTTATTGCAACGCCTAACAGTCCATCCGGTCATGCGGTTCCTATTGAAGATCTCAGACAATTGGCGGCGAGGTTGTCCGGTGTTTTAGCGATCGATGAAGCTTACGTTGACTTTGCAGAAGAAACCGCCTTGCCTTTAGTGAAAGAATTTGAGAACGTTATAGTGATTCGCACCTTATCTAAAGGTTATTCTTTGGCAGGTTTGCGATTGGGATTCGGGATTGCCAATCCCAAGCTATTGAGCGGTTTATTCAAACTGAAAGATAGTTACAATATCGATGCGATCGCGTGCTTAGTAGGTGCGGCGGCGATGCGCGATCGAACGTATAAAAATGAATGTGCCGAAAAAGTTAAAGCCTCCCGTGCCAAACTAGCAGTAGATCTCAAACAATTAGGCTTTCAGTTGTGGGATTCCCAAACCAATTTCTATTTAGCGCAACCACCCAAAGGTAACGCAGAAGAAATTTATTTAGCATTAAAAGAACGGGGTATTTTAGTGCGTTATTTTAAGCAACCCGGTTTAGAGGATAAACTTCGCATTACCGTCGGTACCGATGAGCAAAATCAGTTATTGGTGGGGGCGTTGGTTTATTTGGTGTAGTTGTTAAGCATCTGGAGATCCCCCTAAATCCCCCTTAAAAAGGGGGACTTTCAGAATCTCTTGTTCCACCTTTTTAACTAAACCTAAATTCAGCAATTCTTGTGGCGATGCCAACACATCAATTCCTACAAAGAAAATCTGACCTTCAGGATTAAGTAAGAAACGCCATGCCAGGTTGATACCGACCTTGTCGTCAAACCAGGGAGTTTGCACTTTTCCCGTCACTTTAATCTGGGTGAATCCTGCTTCGGCTGGCTCAGAGATGCCTTGTTCTGGCAACAGCTTGAGTCCGTAGCATTCGTCTCGCATATACGCGAGAATGTTCTCCGGTCCCGCGATCGGCTCTTGGAAAGGAGGTTTCAGAGCACCCTCTGCTGCAAATAAAGCCACAGCCGCCTGGAAGTCAAAGGCGTTCATATTGTCCATGTAGCTCAGGACAGTCGCATTGTCGATGCCCTTAATGCTGACTCTGGTTCGAGGTGCAGCCTCTTTAGGGGCAATTACAGGTTCTTGGACTTTTGCAGTACCACCCGTTGGGGCATACCCCATGTTGACCACAACATCCTGGAATACGGTGAGTTGCTGTCCTCCTTCCAGTTGACGGATAGCTTGGAACAAATCAGTTGCTTTTGCAGACAATTGATAGCCTTTGGGAATGGGAGCCACAATTCCCTGCTTCATCCACTCGCTTAACTGATACCAGAAGCCCAACTTAACATTCGTGCCAAACGACGAATAGATGCGGCAGACGGGCGTATCCGTGTGGTTGACCAGATCGCACATCACTTGCGTTTGCTGCAAAGCTGGCATCTGCTTAATTTCAGTCAGGGTTGGTTCTGCAAATACCATATTGACGACCTGCATCGCTGCGGGAGTAATGGTCAATCCCATTTCAGTATAAGCAAACCAAAGTAAAGCTAACTGATCCTCAGCACTAAGCTGATTGAATGATTGAACGATCGCTGGAACCGAATTAGAAACTTGAGTATCAGGAAAAATAGAGCGGGCTGAATCGATAGTAAAAGACATGATTAAAACCTCAAAAAGAACGTGAAGTTTGAAAATTGGCATCACCCAAAAAATCAAACTCGAAATACATTGAAAATGGGAACAGTTTAATCAAACAAACCATCTACAGTTTGCCGAAACGCAATTAAAGCATGATTGGATTGTAGGGGTTTCAGGTCTTCAAATAGTTGAGCGGATATTTCCGGGGTAACGATCGTTTTGATTTCAATATTGGTGTTATAGCCAGCCATATCTCCCATACGTCTCCCATGACTGCCTGCACCCTGTGCTGGAATGATTGTGTAACCAGATACCCTTAATTTTGTTAGTAAGTTGATGAGTCGATCTTGCAATACCGCTTCACCAATCATGGTAACGAGAACACCGGATGTTAAGGAAGTAGACATAAAACCTCTAAAAACGACTGTATTTTGTATTAGAAGTACTCAATGAACTAATTGCGCTCTGTCACCTTACTTAAGATAGAAAGTGTGATTGGTCAGCATTGCAACGTTTCTGTACCCTATTGATGTAAATTCTTTGATTAGTTGCTTCATACTGGCTGGATGAACGATCGCCCACAGATTGAGACTGAGGCAAACACAAGCTAAGGCTAGCAAAATGTAGGTTGGAGCCATCACCACTCCAATGCTGAACCAGGTAAAATCATGCAATAACAAAGTCAACGCGAAAAAGCTTGCAGCGAATACTGACAAATACACCTGAGTTAAGTGGCGAAGCTGGCTGACAAGTGATACTGTTACCAGAGTAAGTAACAAATTTGCTGGCACTAAAAAAGCGCAAATTGCGATGCAATTATTTCGTGAAAACTCAAACAGGAAATTCATTTCTAACATTCATTGAACCTTGATTTTTTTGAGGATAGAGACTTAGAGGTCGCTAGGCATGAACCATCCCATCGGGCATCTTAGCCCCGCTGAGTCCTGCCTTATCAGTTTTGGCTCTCTCAAGATCTGCTCCGGTTAAATCTGCCTGTTCCAGATAAGCTCCATCTAGATTTGTATCACTGAGATCGGCTTCTCTTAGATTAGCACCGCATAAATCGGCTCCCCGTAAATCAGCACCGCTCAAATCAGCTTTACTGAGGTCAGCTTTCCTTAAATCTGCCCCACCCAAATTGGCACCACTCAAGTTAGCACCGCTTAAATCAGCATGAGTTAAATCTGCCCCACTCAGATAGGCACCACTTAAATCAGCATGAGTTAGACAAGCTTGAATCATTTCTGCACCGGCTAAATTCGCTTGATTGAGCTTTGCTTGATTGAGGTGAGCTTCAGTTAAGTCCACTCCACGTAAATCTGCTCCAACCAATTCAGCACCAATTAACTTGGCACCAATTAACTTTGCATTCGTCAAACAAACTTGAACCAGACTGACATGGCTAAAGTCTCGGTGACCTGTAGCGTAGAGTCTCAAAATTTCTTGAGCATCCATATTGCGATCCTTAAAAATAGAGCAGGTTCGGTAAAGAACAGCACGAAAAATTCCAAATTTTAATTGCGCTAAATCACTTCAAAATGATGAAATAATGCGACTGTTCTGAAACAGAAGAGCAGCCGCATTAATGAAATAATTGCTAGGGATGGCTTGACTTGTCTGGTTTAATTTGCAAGTAGTGAGAGTATCTTGCTTAGATTCAAAGGAGCAGTACTATGCAATCTAACCAACACCATAAATACCTAACTAACGAGAACAGAAGTCAGAATCAGCATGAGAACAAAAAAGAAAGCGGCTGCTCCCAGAACCTTATATTGCTGCTGTTGTCGGGGTGAAGGATAATCTGATGGGTATATATCTGGCTCAATTGCAAAGTTATTGATTAACCCTTCGTCATCGATCGTGTAGCCAACTGCAAAAGGAGGATCAATCAATCGAGCCTTATTGTGACGGATATTGGCTTGAACTTCAGCCGGAACCAGTTCAGTACCATCGCTGTAGTGATTTTCAGCTTGGTTGAGGGTTTTCCCTGGGGTCTTGGTGTAGCTCATGGAATACCTCATTTGGACTTTATACTTATAATCATAGTCTATCTAAACAACAGATGTATTGCCCCAATAGGCTATCAACCGCTCAAATCCATACACTCTATGAGTTTGACCTTTTTCAAGATATTTGAAATCAATAGAATTGAAATAGTAGACTTACGGTTCGCTCATTTGAAACCCACATTCCGCAGATGTGAGTTGGATTTTTTAGAATTAGTGAAAAACTGAAACCCCAAACGTTTTTTTGTTGAACTTATGGAGTTTTAGGAATCCCAAAAGAATTGGAAGATCGGGAATGGCAAGGAGATTGAATGATTCACCATTCGTTTGGATTTTACGGAATCGCTTTTTTTGGAATTATTCTATTCCGCTACTTTCTGGTGGCAGGAGGAACCTATTGGTTCTTCTATTCGCCTTTCAGCCAAGCTTTGATTCATCCTGGCCAACCGAAGCGATCGCCGTCCTGGGATTCGATTCGACACGATATTAACCTCTCTGTTTTGTCTGCTGGGGTGTTTGCGTTGGCAGCGGCATTCATCATGTCAGCATACGGTTGGAACCTTACCCGCTTATACAGCGACCCTTACCAGTATGGGCTGTGGTATTTAGGCGTAAGTTATGCCGTCGTGTTAGTGCTTCAGGATGCTTATTTTTATTTCACCCATCGATTGTTTCATCACCCGTTGCTCTTTCGTTGGTTACATCAGGGGCATCATCGATCGCGCTACCCAACTCCCTGGACTTCGTTTGCCTTTGATCCCTTAGAAGCGATCGTGCAATCCCTCTTCCTGGTTGGAATTGTTTTGGTGATGCCACTCCATTTCATCACCGTAATTGCAGTGCTTGTGACGATGACCGTATGGGCTGTGGTTAATCATCTGGGGATCGATCGACTCCCGCTATCATTTCCGCATAATTGGCTAGGCAGATGGTTCATTGGCCCTGCCCATCATTCCATCCATCACCTCAAGTACACCGTACATTACGGGTTATATTTCACATTTTGGGATAAGCTTTTTGGCACTCAAGATTTTAACTATGAGAAGAAGCTTGACCAGGGGTGGATGGGGGAAGTCGATAGAATTTAACTTACCCCCTTCAATTATGTTTTGTATCGTATTCAACCAATTCATTCAAGAAATAAGACAACCGCCCATTATACTCATAAATGTTTGTCGTATAAACTTGAATGCAAAGCATCAAGAATATGATTAATCCATGCCTAATGATAGATGAAAACGTATTTTCATCTTTATAACGTTAAGGTATTAGAACCTAAAATGATATTAAAACAGAGTTTTTGTTATTAGGTTGATTAATAAGCTAATAAAATTTTTTCAACCTCTGTTTTATTCAGGAAACATTTATCGGGTTAGTTTACTGCATCATATTAAAAGGAAAATTATGCCAAGGCTTATTGGAGAACGCTCTGATTCTGGTTCTACGTTTGCACTTTTGTTTTTGTTGGCACTGATCGCAGGAATTTTGTTGGAATATTTAGGTTATATCAATGTCGTTCCAGGATTTGAGCGAGATTCTGCGTATAACAACCAGGAAAGCATTAATCAAGCAAAGTGACACTTACACGATTTAATGACAAGCAAAAATAAAAGAGGTGAAGATGAGAAAGGGAACTGACATTCTTAATCGTTCTATTATTGCCTTCAATACAGGTAAAAAAATCGCAACTATCTTAGACCTAATCTTCGATCAGGAAACCAATCAGCTACTCGGTTTTCTAGTTGATGAGGGCGGGCTATTTCACTCTGCAAAAGTGGTTCCCCTGGATCGGGTGAGGGCAATCGGGCCTGATGTCATTGTTGTCTCTGGACAAGATGCGATCGTATCTGTGAAAGCGGCTCCTCAGATTCAAACAATATTGGAACACAAATTGGTGCTTAAAGGTAATCGCATCATCACAACAGATGGACGTTATCTTGGCTCCATTGTCGATCTTTATTTCAATGATCAAACGGGTAACATTGAGGGTTACGAAACCTCTGGAGGGTTATTTGCAGATACCTATTCCGGGCGGGCGTTCATTCCGGCTCCCCAAACCGTAAAAATTGGCAAGGAAGTCACCTTTGTTCCACCCGAAACGGCTGACCTGATGGCAGAGCAAGTAGGAGGCATTCGAGGCGCTATGATGGCTGCTGGTACTCGTATTCAAGAGACGACAGCTACTGCTGGTCAACAGCTACAAGATGCTACTCTAGCAGCAAACGAACAGCTACAAACTGCTACCGCTTCTGCTAACCGCACGCTACAAGAAGTCGCCAATGGTGCCAGCGATCGCTTCGATCAGGGTAGCACTAATGCAGCAACTCAATTAACGAATCGGCTAGTCGCCTCAGACGAGCAGTGTAATTATGTGGTCGGGAAAGCGGTTGAATGCGATATTCAAACCCCTGATGGAATGATCCTGCTAGTGAAAAATCAGGTTGTGACCTTATCCCTGGCTGAAGAGGCTCAAAAGCTGGGGATTTTAGATCGGGTTTATCGAGCGACGGGCGGAAGCCTCACAGTAGGAATCAACCGTCAATTACGAGATGCCACAGATCAAGCAGAAAGTAATTTAAACAGGACGGCTCAATGGGGAAGTGCCGCTCTATCCAACTTAGCCGCTCGTGCCGGAATTGAACACGCCAAAGGTCGTCGAGTGCAACGCATGGTGCGGTCTGAAGCGGGCACGATCATTGCGGCTCCGGGGCAAATTGTCACCGATACAGTCGTTGAGCGAGCAACCCTATCTAACCGCGAGGTAGCTTTACTGGACGCTGTAGGACTACAGCCGACTGAAGCAACCCGTTATCGTGCTAATGATGCTGTTTCAAACACGGGTATGAGAGTTCGTGAACAAGCCGCGATCGCCCAAGAAAATGCTTATACGTTTTGGGAAGAGCTGAAAACGCAATACAGAGAGTTTCAAGAACGCAGTACTCGAGCAATACATAAACAACGAATTGAGCAAGCATTGGGTCGTCCGGTCAGCCGCGTCATTTTAGATCCACACGATCGGATCATCCTCAATGTGGGTGAGTTAATTACCCATAAAGCGATTCAGCAAGCAGAGCAGGGTGGTGTTCTCAATATTCTGTTGAACTCGGTTTACAAGAGAAAACCAGAAATTTCAGATACTGAACTGCGTGCACCAGAACATGGTGTTGCTTCGCTGGAGCGTGAACCCAGGTTAACGTCAAAGTAGACGTTTCTTGGAGTAGAATTGCCGCTCCTTTTGAGTTGAATGTGAGGTTATGGCACGATCGAGAACAGTTGCCGTAGGTTGAGTTCAAGGCGAGGTCGCTAGACTAACCGTAATTTACCTACCGGGACTTAAACGAATCCCCAAGTACGATCTGGTGATGAATCAGTGTAGCCAAACGCGAATCAGTAAGGGATTCACATTAATTGTGGATGATTCGATTTTTGTTTAAGTCCCGCTAAGAAACTTATCCTTAACCGACTTGCAAACCGCTATAAAACTCTGTTTCAATTACCTGCAATTGAGAACAAGGAACTCGATCGACCAAAGCTAAACTGGTCGTAGTGCTGGTATAAATATCAAGAGAAGCTTCTAGGGTAGAGTAAAAGAACACCCGCTCTTTTGGAAAAAGCACCTTCTCGAACCTTTGCGGAATAGATTGAGTGATTCGGACGATTTGAATCCGATCGGTTGTATTGTGGTAATAACAAAGGTTTTCTGTCGTCCAGTGATCTGTGGGGGTATTAGTTGGTATTTGTAGCATGAGTTAAATCTTCCTCTCCTTCGATCGCGCCCGTTCCCTCAAATGCTCAAAATTACATCACCAGATCGAATCAACCGAACTGATTCTTGGCTAGATCGATGTATTGAGCGATCGAGTTTTCCAGAGAATTCTGCTCATCGGGATATAGCAGCAGATGTTTGAGTTTTCCCCGCAGAAAGTTGGTTAACGACAGACGCACGCTTTCCAAATCTGCCCTTAACCGTCCGGCGCTCAGAGCTTGCTCGAATGTTGAATAGTATTGAGCATCAGTTAAACCAACATCAACCTGTCGTTCTGACATCCAGCACTGAAAGGTGTAACCAACTGGCTCCCGTTCAACCTGAATTACCCATCCATGATAGAAATCTTCACTCACCATAGCGATTGTTTCTCTAAATTTTCTGCAAAACTCACATACTTTTAAAGTGACCAAATTTCATCTGTCTGAAGGATCGATTTGGATCTTCTCCAGGAAGAGAATACTGTAGCGTTCTGGAGCTTTCGTGCAGAAAAAATGCAGAAATCGTGCAAGTAGATCGCTGGGAGTTCTTCTGAGAGGGATGAATGTGCAAAGAATATCGTCTTTTCTGCTGCGGAGTCCCCTGCCCCTTGCGATCCGATCGGAAATTTGGGTCTAAAACCCCGTCGTTCCACGACGGCTTTTTATTTGGTCTTCCTTGACTTGACAGCGGATCACCTGGTATATTCAAACACGAGGTAGGGGTAATCAACCTCGTTAAAAACCCTAGTATCCTAACACGATAACGCTGTACCTTGACAACTGAATCTAGAGGGTTCTACGAAAGTTGTTCCAGTAGTGTATCTAAGAATGCACACCTGAAAGTAGGTAAAAGATTCACAGGAACTGGACGACCAGTAAAGGCATTTGACCAAACCAAACAAACTTTGCAGTAATGCAACTACCGTCGGGCGGACGGAAAGTTAACGCTTGGGGAAAGAACCACCTCTGCGTCGGTAACGCAAGGAGCCTGTCGTAAGTGGACTTGTTGAACCAAGAATCCTCGTGCCTTCAGGCCGAGGAGCGTCAATTCAACCGATATCCTAACCCATGCACCGTTTCAATGAAATCCTCCGGTGCGCCCAGTGCTTTCAACTTTTGTCGCAGTCCCCGAATATGGGAAGTCACCGTTTCCGCCACTGGCGAATCATCTACCGACCATAATTGCTCAATAATGCCCGATCGACTCAAAATTCGTCTACCGCTAGCAACCAGTAACTCTAGCAAAGCATACTCTTTGGGGGTTAAAGTGAGGGGGCGATCGGCATAGGTTGCCTCGTGAGTGCTGGGATTCAACTGGAGACTGCCCCAATGCAAGTTAAACTCAGTTGTGGAAAGTCCTCGCCGGAGCAATGCTCGCACCCGCGCCATCAACTCCTCCAAATCAAAAGGTTTCGTTACGTAATCATCTGCACCAACATCTAAGCCAACGATTTTGTCTGCTACCGTATCCCGTGCGGTTAACATCAAAACGGGGACTGCAC
This sequence comes from Leptolyngbyaceae cyanobacterium, assembly GCA_036703985.1. Classification (GTDB taxonomy): domain Bacteria; phylum Cyanobacteriota; class Cyanobacteriia; order Cyanobacteriales; family Aerosakkonemataceae; genus DATNQN01. The sequence goes on along the minus strand of DATNQN010000133.1, from coordinate 45,636 downwards.
TCTTTAATTGCTTGTGTTTCTTAGCTTCTGCCGATCGCAACTGCTGGCAGAACTGAATGCCGTTTAACTTAGGCAGGGTGACATCTAGAAGAATCAAATCATAGGCGATCGCCTCAGTCAAATTCCAGGCAATCACTCCATCCCGCGCCACATCCACGACGTGCTGACGGCGAGTTAAAGCTTCTGTTAAGACTTCCGATAATTGAACATCATCTTCCACAATCAAAATTCGCATAGCTATGTCACGATTGAAAAGTTCGTTTATTCTATATCTTTCATGAAGTGGTCGCTTGAAGAAAAGGCGATCGCCAGTAGTTTGGGTGCTATCTTACTGCTATTGGCGTTAGTAAACCTGGTGTCTTCTAAAAATACAACGGAGTTGGTAGAAAATGCGAACCGGGTGCGATCGACTTATAACGTATTAGGAACTTTAACAGATTTTTATGCTGCAATGAGCGTAGCCGAATCGGGACGGCGAGGCTATATTTTCTCTGGCAGAGAAGAAGAATTAGGTCGCCACCAAGCAGCAGTACGGGAGATGAAAGCCGAGTTGAGTCAGCTTCGGCAATATGCAGACCTCGATCGATCTCAACAACAGCGCATACAGCAGTTAAATCAGTTAACGATGCAGCGGATGGCATTATTCCAGCAGTCGATCGAACTCTACAAACGCGATCGATCGAATACAGCAATGCAAACTCAAAACTCGATCACTGACTACAGCGTGCAGTTAAGGGAGCAAATCCAAACTTTATTAACTGAAGTTAAAGATGTCGAAAACCAACAACTAAAAAATTCATTAGAACAAGCCAGATTAAAGATTCAATATCGCTCTTCTATTGAGCGACTGGGAATATTTCTCAGCTTTGCCGTTGCTTGTGGTGCGATCGTCATGTTTTACTGGGGACAAAAACGCCGCCACAAACTAAAAGCATTAGAACAAACATTAGCTCAAGAACAAGAACTCAGCAATTTAAAGCTACGTTTGTTTTCCATGATTTCCCACGAATTTCGTACTCCCTTGAGCGTGATTCTGGCATCTTCTCAACTATTAGCTGAAATTTTGGAGCCAAAAATCGAACAAAGCCAACTAAAAAACTTATATCGAATTCAGAACTCAGCCAAACTGATGAATCGGTTAATTACCGATATTTTAACCCTAACCAGAGCCGAGACTGGCAAGCTTGAATGTAAACCAGAACTACTAGATGTCGAAGCATTTTGCCTAAATTTACTGGATGATTTTCAATCTTCCAACTTGATGCAACACACTCTCAATTTTACTAGCCAGGGCGAATCCGGTCGAGTTTATCTTGATGAAAAATTATTGTATTCAATCTTGAGTAATTTATTGCTAAATGCGATGAAGTATTCGCCTTCAGAAAGTCAGGTTAGTTTAAAACTTCAGTGCGAATCGGAGCAAATTATATTTGAAGTTGAAGATCGAGGCATTGGCATCTTACCAGAAGATCGAGAGAATATTTTCACACCCTTTTATCGCGGTCAAAATGTGGAGAGTGTTTCAGGCAGTGGTTTGGGACTCGCAGTAGTGAAAAAATGTGTGGAGCTTCAAAATGGCAAAATTGAATTAATCAGTAAAGTAGGAGAATGTACAAAGTTTGTTGTTTACATTCCACGCCAAGAAAAAGGGGATTAGCATCCTTTATTTGCTTTTGATTTTAACTTTTTAACGTTGCTAATAACTGAGTATCCTATTACCAAAGCCGAGAAACAGATAAAATATTTCCCATTATGGTATCTTAATTACATGAATCGAACCTTCATTCCAGGGATAGCACCTCCTGAAGTCCAATCTGAACCCGCCTGGTGGTTCGCGTTTGTTGGCAATAAGTTGCTAGTTCGCCACAAAGAAACGATTACCGAAATTCCTAAGCTGATTAGTTTGAAGGAGATTGGCTTAGTACCGATGCGGATACAATTTCTCGGTACGCTGGACAACCAACCTTGTTACGCGGCAGAATTGGCGAAAGATGCTGTTGCTCCCGATCATATGACTTTTCGGGGACTGCGGGAACTCTACGAAAGCTTAGGCGATGAATTATTTGCGATCGCAGGTCGTGCCGTTCAGATTGTAGACTGGGATCGCAACCATCAGTATTGCGGACACTGTGCAACACCGACTACCCAATTACCCCACGAACGTGCAAAGCGTTGTCCTAGTTGTGGTTTAGTTAGTTATCCGCGCCTTTCTCCAGCTGTAATCGTGTTGATTTATCGCGGTGATGATATATTGTTGGCTCGCGCTCATCGATATCCGCCGGGAATGTATAGTATTTTAGCGGGATTTGTAGAAGCAGGCGAATCTTTGGAAGAAACTTTAATTAGAGAAGTGCGAGAAGAAGTTGGGATTGAAATTAAAGATATTCGTTATTTTGGATCGCAACCTTGGCCATTTCCTAACTCTTTGATGATTGGTTTTATCGCTACTTATGCAAGTGGTGAAATTGCGATCGAGCCTGAAGAGTTAACTGATGCGGCTTGGTTTAACAAACACAATTTGCCACAACTTCCCCCCAGAGCTAGTATTGCGCGAAAAATGCTCGATTGGTTTGTTTTGAATCACTAGCATTGGTAGTTTAAGAGTGATCTGTGGGAGTCAGGGGTTAATTTTTTTTTACCACAGATGAATACAGATGAACACAGATGAACACAGATAAGAAAGGGATTATTCACGAAATCATTGATACAAATACTTTTCTTGCTCCCCCCTTGCTAAGGGGGGCTGGGGGGGTCGATGTGTAACGCATTAAAATTGAAATGGTATTAGACGACAATCCTTGATTCCCATAGACAAGTTCATCACCAAACCCACCTTGGTAAAAGTATTTTGTATCATTCTATAGCCTTTTGATAAAAAGCTTTCATCTCGTTATACCATTGCTGGCGAGATTCATCCCAAGCGTAAAACATATGGCCACCTAGAAAATGTTTGAGGGTTAGATTCGGGCGAAGTTCGGGATTTAGTTTCATTAAATCTGCTAAATGGTTAGAAGCAAAATAAGGAGTAACGAGATCGAAAAATCCGTGGGTGATGTATACCTGCATATAAGGATTGAGTGTCATTCCTATCCGCAAATCGTCAACTGCGCCAATAAAGCCCTGTTTTAAATCTCCTTTGAGGTCAAATTTCCAAGCTTTGAATGTTTCTAAATTGAGTAAGTTGTAAGTTAGGTCAGTTTCTACTCCCAAAGTATCTCGTAAGTGACTGTTAATCGCACCTGTAAATAATCGATCGAGCCCATCTAAAGTTGGATCGCTACCTTCGTATGTGAGACGATCGGGAAAAGGATCGATCGCAGTCACCGACGCATCATATAGTCCCACAATTCGTTGCCGATCGCGCAACAACTCCCTAGCAAAAACTTCAATATCAATCCTTCCCTCCTGTCTTTCCACGATTGGCAAAGGTAAGCCAATCAAATCAGCTATCTGCTGATACGCTGTCTGACGTTCATCTGGTGTCAGAGTATCGCCCATTGCTAACAGGGGAATCAAGGTTTTGCGGGCAAACTGTTCCGCAGCAGTCATGTGCGCTGGCAGATTGCCCGGTTCTTTGGCCCACCGAGCGCGATCGTGAAAAGCACCAGCCGCCGCTAAAGAAGGAAACAGCGTCGCCCATGATGTGAGGTTGTAATCATTTCCTCCCAACAAGCTGAACTCTAAAGCAGGAGAAATCAGAATTGCACCGGAAAGACCCACACCAAATTCTTGTTGTAACTTCCTGGCTAACTTGGCAACTCGGAAACCGCCGTAACTCTCTCCAGCAATAAATATAGGCGATAACCAGCGTTTCTGGCGGGAAAGGAATCTTTGAATAAACTCTCCTAAGCCGTTTAAGTCCCGTTCCACTTCCCAAAATTCTGTTTCTTTCGGTTTATCTGTTTCTTTTGAATCGTCTTTATCGTCAGATTTAGCTTGGGAATCTTTGTTTGGCGGCAAACTGCGACTGAAACCCGTGCCAATTGGATCGATAAACACCAAATCGGTAAAAATCAACCAAGTTTCCAGATTTTCTACTACCCGCACCGGGGGTTTGGGGAGACTGCCTTTCTCTCCGAAATAAACCCGTTTTGGCCCCAACGCGCCCATGTGCAAGTATGCGGAAGCTGCACCTGGCCCACCATTAAATACAAAGGTGAGAGGTCGCGTTGCTGCTTCCTCACTCTGGGTTAAATAAGCTACGTGAAACATTTCCGCAATTGGCTTTTCCTCTTTAAATAAGGTTTGCCATTCAGCGGTTGCAGTGTAGCGAATTTCTCGATCGGGAAGCGATAAGGTATGTTCGGTAGTAGTACCTTTGCGGGTTGTGGGCTGAGTGGGGGCGTCGGTCATAAGATAAAGGGGCTAGGGGCAGGGGGCAGGTGGCTGGGGGCAGAGGGAAAGGGGAAAGGGAAAAAGGGAAAATTTTGTGACTACTGAATTCTGAATTCTGACTTCATCCTTCATCCTTCACACTTCATCCTTCATCCTTTACACTTTATCCTTCATTGCTAGACTAGGTGATCGGTAGCTCACCCCTGACTCATGACTATTTTCACCCTCCGCTCTGTTAAAAAAGACTTTGGCATCAAGGAAATTTTGCGAGATGCTAGCTTTAGCCTGGATGAAGGCGATAAAGTAGGGCTAATCGGCACCAACGGCTCTGGAAAATCCACATTGCTGAAAATGATTGCCGGAATGGAGCCGATCGACAGTGGCGAAATTTGGGTCAATTCGGGATCTAAAATTGTTTACCTGCCGCAACAGCCAGATTTAGACGAGAATCACACGGTTTTAGAGCAAGTGTTTGCCGATAGTGGCGAAAAAATGGCATTGGTGCGGGAATATGAGGAACTTTCCGATAAAGTGGCGCACGGACAAGGCGACACTGAAAAATTGATGGCGCGAATGTATAGCGTTTCTCGACGCATGGAAGCAGTGGGTGCGTGGGAACTGGAAACTAATGCCAAAATCATTTTGACTAAGTTGGGAATTGAAGATTTTGATGCCAAAATTGGCGATTTATCAGGAGGTTATCGCAAGCGAATTGCACTGGCGGCGGCGCTATTATCGGAACCGGATGTATTATTAATGGATGAGCCGACTAACCATTTGGATGCGTTGTCGGTGGAATGGTTGCAAAGTTATTTGAATCGCTTTCGGGGTGCGTTGTTGTTGATTACGCACGATCGCTATTTTCTCGATCGCGTTACTAATCGAATTATCGAGATCGATCGCGCAGACCTCTACACTTATTCTGGCAATTACGCTTATTATTTGGAGAAAAAAGCGGAAGCGGAAGAAATCGCCGCCAGCAGTCAACGCAAACACGCCGGAGTGTTGCGCCGAGAGTTGGAATGGTTGAAGCGTGGGCCAAAAGCACGCAGCACCAAGCAAAAAGCCCGGATCGATCGCATTCGGGAAATGCAAGGACAGGAATTCAAGCAAGTGCAAGGTAAAGTAGATATTACTACTCCCGGTCGTCGCATTGGTAAGAAAGTTATCGAATTAACGAATATCTGCAAAGCGTATGGCGATCGCACTTTAATTAAAGATTTCACCTACAACTTCAATCCCGAAGATCGCATCGGTATTATTGGTAGTAACGGTGCGGGAAAATCCACTTTGATGGATATTATAACCGGACGAGTGCAACCGGATTCAGGTACGGTAGAACTCGGTTCCACCATCCATATTGGTTATTTTGACCAACACTCGGATGATGTGACAATGAACGAAAATCAACGAACGATCGAGTACCTGAAAAATGTAGCCGAACTCGTTAAAACCGCAGATGGAAGCATCATCACCGCTTCCCAAATGTTGGAGAGATTTTTGTTTCCACCCAATCAACAATATGCGCCAATTAATAAACTTTCTGGTGGTGAAAAACGGCGGCTATTTTTGTTGCGCGTGTTGATGAGTGCGCCGAATGTATTGATTTTGGATGAACCGACTAACGATTTAGATGTGCAAACGTTATCGGTTTTAGAAGAATATTTGGAAGATTTTAACGGTTGCGTCATTGTGGTATCCCACGATCGCTATTTTCTCGATCGCACGATCGACATGGTATTCTCCTTCGAGTCTGGCGGCAATTTACGCTTGTATCCCGGCAATTATTCGGTATATTTGGATTACAAAAAAGCCGAAGAAGAAGCAGAAGCTAAACCTTTGGAACCAAAAGTTGCCGATACTAAACCGAAAGAACAAAAACCAGCCCCTTCACCTGAAAAATCATCTAAACCCGGTAAACTTTCTTTCAAAGAAAAGCGGGAATACGAAATGCTAGAAACCCAGATTCCCGAAATGGAAGCCGAAAAAGAAGCAGTGGAAAAAATGCTTTATAATAACCCTCCCAATGATTTTACGGAAATGCAGAAATTGACCGAAAGATTAGCCGAATTGACTAATGCGATCGATACCGCTACCGAACGTTGGTTGGAATTAGCAGAAAGAGTAACATAGTTTGTAGTAAGGACTTTAGTCCTTAGACTAAAGTCCTCACTACAAACTAAAATATACTCCTTAACTTTGCATATGCTTTTCTAACAAACGTTGCGCCCTTGGCTTAAACAACAAATAGAACAAAGATTCAATGTAGCGCAACAAATCTTCCCGTTTTTCCTTGGAAGTAAAATTCCAAAAACCATAAATCCGCGCCAAAGATAGCAACTTAGTGGTATGAATTTTCCACGTATATGTACTGTACACCCTGTCAATTCCTTTCTGAGCAATTTCATGCCAATAATCAGGATTTTGATCGCATTTAGAAACAAAATCGAGAATTTTATCGGCAGTTTCTTCTAAATTTGTGGGGTTAATGTAAAAGCCATTCACTTTATCCTGAATAATCTCTAATGGGCCACCAAATTGAGTTGCAAAAGTAGGTAATCCAGAAATCATTGATTCCAAAATTGTCAAACCAAAAGCTTCAAATAAAGCAGGTTGAACAAAAATACCTTGGCGATCGGCTATAATGCGATAAATTTCGCCAGAATCATTTTTAGGTAAACGCACCCCTAACCAGCGAATTTTGCCATGTAAATTGTACTGATCGATGATACTGTAAAGCTTTTCAATTTCGCTAATTTCTTCCCGATCCGTTGATTCTTCCACCCGCAATTTTCCAGCAACTAAAATTAAGTTACAACGTTCTTGAAGTGCTTGACTTTTGCCAAAACATTCTGCTAAACCAGTGATATTTTTAATGCGATCGAGACGCGCCATTGAGAAAAGGGGACGCTTGCTGGAATCGTCTAATTTACCAAAAATATGTGCTGGATCTTCTAAAGTAAACAACATTTCCTCTAAACGATCGCGATCGCTGGGAATGCGTTCTTCATGGCGTGTGTAGGGAAAGTAAACATTCTCGTTTACCCCCGGCGGTACTACGTTAAACTTAGGACTGAATAACTCAATTCCATTAACAACGTGATACAAATCGGGCATCGAAAAACACTTATAAGATTCGTATTGTCCTACGCTATCGGGATTTCCCACGATTTCTTGATAAGTGCTGGTCATGATAAAGTTAGCAGCATTCATGGCTAGCAAATCGGCTGTAAAATGTAAAGAAAAATGATATGTTTCTTCTGATTCTTGCCAGTACAAGTTACTAAACAAGTATTTAGATTTTTCCAAAGCGTGGGCGATATTACATTGAGTAACCTTAAGACGACGCGCTAAGAGAAAGGCGACTAAATTACCATCGGAATAGTTACCGACAATCAAATCTGGTTTACCTTGAAATTCTGCCAAAATTTCTTTTTCCGAATCAATGGCATAAGTTTCCAGATATGGCCAAATTTCAAATCGAGAAATCCAATTATTAGTTATATTGGGATTGAATTCTCGGAAAGGTACGCGCAAAATCCAAGCATCATCTGTCCCGTGAACTTTCTCCAAACGTTGATTACAACGAGTTCCATCGCTATTCGGAATTAAGCGAGTGAGAATAATCACTTTTGGCTGGATATTGAGAACATTTAACCCAGCTAAAAAGATATCTTCTTGCAGTTGCTTTTCTAAACTTTTTGCTTGGTCGAGAACGTAAACTACTTGACCGCCTGTATCGGGTCTTCCCAACACTCCCTCTTGTGCAAACCAACCATGAGAAGATACCAAAACGATCTTAAAAATCATTGGAATGCGAGAAAGAAAGGCTTCCAGAGTTTGATTATCTGGAGAGTCGATTAGTTCATCTAGCATTCCCAGAGTTTCTTGAACTCTATTGGCGGTGTTACCCCAACCCGGTGCAAAACCCATCGTTTCCAAATCGTAGCGAAACTCTTGGTATGCTTGGTTTTGAGGTCGGTTGTTCAGAAATGCGATCGCGTTTTTCACCCGGTCAGATAATTGCTGTTGAGATTGGATTCTCTCGTTAATCAACAATTGATTACCGTTGTAAGTATGAAGCCGCAAAAAACTAAATAAAGCTTCCTGCCATTGTCCCGGTTCTTGCAACAATTTACTCGACAAATATCGGTTGAGAAATTGTACACCTTTGCCGATATTTTTCGGGTCGCGCATCGTAGGAGAGTAATCGTAAAACGGCCCGAAATCTAGTTCTAAAATGTCGCCTTCGTTAGGATGAAAGTGATTGACAAAACGATCGCGCAAATCTAACAACTCTTGTACCGTAATCGGATCGATCGCCAAATCTTCCGTTAAACGGTAAACTTCTTGGGAAGCAATCTTTGGCCGAATTACTAGATATAAATTCCCATCTTCTCGAATAACTTCCTGAGTGTAATAAATCAGTTTGCCCAAATGAGAAGAATTAATAAAATTTTCCGGTTTTTGCTGATTTTTGCAGTATTCCGAAAACTCATGCAGAATGTCGTTACGCAAAAGGTAAGGCTTTTCCTGCTGCCGTAACTGGCTGAAAAATTGGCGAAGATCGCTTTTTTCTTGGCTATCAAGAACAGCTTGAATCAGTTCGGACATAATAACTCTCTTCAATCAATGGATTAATAGATTCGCTTTTTCTACTACTAAGTTACTGAATTCTGCTGAAAATGCCTGTTCCTTGGGTAATAACTCAAGTTGCTAGCTAGAGAATGCGTCCTTGATGTCGGTGAAGCAGCGATGTATACGACTGGCGAAACCTACGCGGTTATCGAACTTACATCAATAGGAGTTGCAGGCTTGGAATACCACTATGCTAGGATGGCATTGTGTTTTATATCCGCCTTGAAAATAGGTATCAATAATGTCAACAGTTTATCGTTTAAAAGCTAGTGAAATTGACCTCAATTTTTTAGAGGAAATCAAAGCAAATTTTGGAGATAAAGAAATTGAAATCATTATTTCCGAAATTGACGAAACCGAGTATCTTTTCAAATCAGAAGCTAACAAAAATCGTTTGTTGAGAGCAGTTGAAAATGTTAAACTGCATCAAAATTTAGTTGAAGTTAATTTACAAGATTTACCATGAGCAGAAGAATTGTTTTTGAATCTTCTGCTTTTGCAGATTTTAACGAATGGGCTAAATTAGACAAATAGATCAATACCGTTTACTGAAGATAAAAGGATTTAAAAAAATACTATGAATCTGCAACAAGACATAGATATAGATAACGATAGTGAGCTAATTGAGAAAATACAGGGATGTTGGAATCCTTTATCAAAGCGTTCAGGAACGTTGGTACAACGATTTGATGGCTTTTGGCATTACAGCGTAGCGCTATCAGATACTTCAGCAATTGCTTGGGGACCCAGCCAAGCAGGGCAGCTTTATAATCGCGGTTGTCTTAGAATACATGAACTTGGTGATAAGTTCAAAGATGCAATTTCCGTTCCGTATTTAAATAAGGATGAGATACTTGAAAACTTAATCGCCTCTGTTCTAGCTTTTCATAACAAGTGGAAATATGGAGTTCAGGGCTGGAACTGTGAGCATTGGGCGCGTTTAGTAGTGAGCGATCAACCCATTTCCTACCAAGTCAAAGAGCAAGGATTTGGGATTTTTGATGTATTTGGGGTTTTATACTTGAGAGGCGAAGCGATACTGGAACTTAATAAGTACAAGTTCAATGCTCAGGGCTAGAAATTATACGAAATATATCATACAACTCTAGGTTGAAGTTGTGAAACACATCAAACCCTAAAAAAGAGTTCTTACGCGCTTCCTAGATACGATCGGGTTATAAAACTATGATAAAATAATCAACATTATTTACTCCTCATACAGAAATCATCATGTTAGCTATCTCCCCCACTTACAACATTACTTGGGAAAAGTTACCCGATGATTTTGTGCTGCGTAATTATCCTATAGATAATATCAATCAACCTGCACTCGCTGCCGCTTTAACTGAAAGCTTACAATTAGCTGGAAGACTACAGGAAACTGCCCTTACCCCTACAAATTATGGCATTTGTGCCACTGTTAATGGCAAGATAGTTGTCAAAGCTCCTGATTGGGCATATATTCCTCATATTACAGTCGATCGATCGCAAGTTGTTCGCAGCTATACCCCTCGACTTCAGGGGGAAATTCCGGCGCTAGTGCTGGAGTTTTTGTCAGATACAGAGGGGGGAGAATATTCAGTAAAAGAAACTTATCCGCCTGGAAAATTCTTCTTTTACGAACAGATTTTGCAAGTACCGAATTATGGCATTTTCGATCTAGAGACAGGTATCTTAGAATTGTATCGTTTCGGCGATACAAAACGGTATCGCTTGGAATCTGCTAACGAACAAGGACGCTTTTGGATACCGGAAATGCAGCTTTTTTTGGGTGTATGGCAGGGAAATCGGGAAAATCGCCAAGGCTATTGGTTGCGCTGGTGGGATGAACAGGATAATTTACTGTTATGGGGCGCAGAACGAGTGGAGCAGGAACGTCTTCGGGCTGAACAAGAGCACCAACGGGCTGAACGATTAGCTGCCCAACTTCGCGCTGCTGGAATTGAGCCAGAAGAGTAGTAGAAGGTAGTGGTTATCTTCTACAGGACTTTCTCTTGCGTTAAATATTAGGTTAGAAACCCGGTTTTTTGAAGAAACCGGGTTTGGAGTTTACCTCATTTTAAATCTGAGCAAAAAACAGCCCAACTCTAGCAAATATTCCCCTATCACCAATCAATTTAAAGAGCGTAAATTTCTCCGTATTTTTGCTGGATATAACGGATAAAAGGCTCAATACTTAACGATTGACCAGTTACCTTTTCTAATAACTCTGGTGCAGTATATTTTTTCCCATGTCGATAGATATTTTCTGCCAACCAATTATGTAATGTATGGAAATTTCCTTGTTCTATTTGTTGGGGAATTTCTGGATGTGCTTTTAGTGCTGCCTCGAAAAATTGAGCGTTCATTATATTTCCCAAAGTATAACCTTGGAACATTCCGCCAATAATTCCGGTGTACCAATGTACGTCTTGCATTACTCCTTCCTTATCGTTGGGAGGAATAATTCCTAAATCAGAACGATAGCGTTCGTTCCAAGCTTCTGGGAGGTCGCGTACTGCTAGTTTTCCTTCTAGCATTGCTAATTCTAAATCAAATCGAATCATGATGTGAAGATTGTAGGTTACTTCATCAGCATCGGTGCGAATTAAGGAACGCTCAACCTTATTAATTGCTCGATAAAATGTTTCTAGGGGAACTTCACTTAATTGATTTGGGAAGAAGTTTTGCAAAGTGGGATAGAAAACTTGCCAAAATCCTCGACTGCGACCGATTAAATTTTCCCACAAACGAGATTGACTTTCGTGAACGCCAGAAGAAGTACCATCTGCTAATGGTGTTCCTTCATATTCTGGATTAATGCCTTGTTCGTACATGGCATGACCGGTTTCGTGAATGGCGCTAAATAATGCTTGACCGAGATGATTTTCGTAAACGCGAGTGGTAATCCGAACATCGCTAATTGAAAAGCTGGTCATGAACGGATGTAATGTTTTATCTTGCCGTCCGCGATGTAAATCATAACCGAGTTGTTCGATTACTTTTTGACTAAAAGCAAGTTGTGCTGTTTCTGAAAAATGTTGTCGCAAACATGAATCATCGACGGGTGGTTGAGAGGTAATTGCCTCTACAATGGGGATGAGTTGTTGTCGCAATTCGGCAAAAAGCGATCGCAAATTGGCAGCTTTCATCCCATAGTCGCTACCATCAATCAGCGGATCGGCGATATGATCGTAACCGGGAAAAAAGTTAGCCATTTCCCGGCTAAATTCTAAGGTTTTTTCCAAATAAGGTTGCACGGCGGCAAAATTATTTTCCGGTCGCGCTTTTGCCCATGCACCGTAAGATTCTGTACGATGAAGAGAGAATTTAGCCAGAAATTCTGCCGGAACTCGCACCGCGCGATCGTACTTTTGGCGCGTCACTCGAATTAAACTAGCTTCATCAGAATCATAAGGCAAACTTTCTTCATAAGAACGCAAATCCGCCAATAATTCCCCAATTGCATCATCTGTAAACTTCTGGTGCGCGATTTGTCTGAGAGTCGCCAACTGACGACCCCTAGCACCAGCACCACCGGGAGGCATATAAGTTGCTTGATCCCAGTACAGCACCGCCGCCGCAGATTCGATATCGTTAATTTCCGTAAGGCGTTTTTTTAACTCAGTCAGTTTCGGATTAGTTTTTTCTAGAGTCTGCATAGCTTCTTTGTTTGATATCCCGTTATTTTATCTAGTCTGACGCAGACGAAGGATGAAGGATGAAGGATGAAAATTGATTTTTGTTTTTCTCCCCATCTCCCCATCTCCCCATCCCCCCATCTCCCCATCCCCCTATTCTCCTAACGAAATCCCTTTCTCACCCACTCCCGGAACGACTTAAACAGAGTGGTATCATCGACTACTTCTGCTTGCCTAAGAAACTGCATCAACTCAGGCATCGATAAAAATGGAAAGGAAAGCTTTTGCTTTGGTAGTTTATCCTCTGTTTCTCCCAGGATGTGAACTTTCATCGTGATACCGTCATAGCACCAAACTTCCGGAATACCAAGTGCAGTATAAATGGCTATTCGATTGAGGGAACTACCGCCGATCGCAATTTCGATCGCCAAATCCGGGGGAGGATCGCACCTGAGATCGATTTCCGACTTACCCAAGACCGCAGGAGCATTTTGGATATAGTAACATTCATCAGGTTCTAAACCTCTTTCCACATCCTGACGTTTAAAAGTAGCCGAACCGCAATTAATCAAAGGAATTTCTTTTTCTTCCGCTATGATGTTGATAAAACGTCCGATTAATGTCTTGTAGCGCTGATGGCGATAGGATGGACTGATTAACTCTAAATTGCCGCGATCGTAGGTAATCCGAATCGAACGATTACCCAGAGTTTTCAGTATATTTTCGTAAGCGTCCCAACTGATATCGGTCAGTAGAAACTTTTGTTTTGGTTTAATTAGATCGGCAGCCATGCGAGAGAGCCCAATCCCCGTTAGCATGAATTTTATACTACTTATTTTGTCACGCAAGTAGGAAAGAAAATCTCTCGCAAATATCTGTCTTAAGATAGATGATTATATAGAATTTCTCAAATCCTATTCAAATTGAAGATGATGCTTAAAATTGAGGTTTAACATACATATTCCATACCTCTTTTAATTGCTGTGCATCTCTTTCAGAAAGCTGACCAATTTTTACTAACAACAAGGACTTTTCCAAACAGTCGAGTCGAGACAGACGCACGGTGGAAGCAACACGCAAACCACTGGTTGACCAATCATTAAGAACTATATCAGTTTGCGTGCGCGGTTTAGCAGATGTAACTGCTGCCGCTACAATATCATCACCATCTAACCAAAGTATAAGTACGGGGCGCTTTTTAGACCCAGCGCCACTTGTGAAGGGAATATCTGCCAGCCAAAACTCACCCGGTTGGATAGTCGTCATAAAGTCCTTCGTCTTCTGGTGCGTAACCTCTTAAAAAAGCATCATGGCTGCGAGTAATCGGAGGTTCTGTTTGCTTTGGTTGGATAGTGATAATCCAGTTTCCAGCACCTATACTTTCTACTAAAGATGCAGGGAGAGTTAACTTTTCTCCTGGTTGAAGTTCAATTTCGTAGGTTAGCTTAACTAATTGAGTTTTCATAGTATTACTTATAATTCTTCCTTAGTTCTTAATTAATTATATTTTGAATCAACGTTTGAGAACAACATTTGTACTGATTTTATCAAAATTTGAATTATTTTTTAATCCAACGAGATAAAATTTTATTATCAAATTTTTTGGCTGAAATGCGATCGCAAACTCAACTCCTCACCCAACACCCTGCAAACACACTCGCTGCTGTCTGCCAATTTGCCGCACTGACTCAACTACATCGGGATATTCAGCAAACAATAACTTCTGCATTCTAAATAACTCTACTGCTATATTTAACGACTTCTCATTAGCGCAATTCCTTAAAATCCTTTCCCATCCTTTCGCCCAATCCCAAGCTTTCATTAATCCACTTGCTTTGGCTTTCAAATCTGCCAAACGCGCTTTTTGTTGCACCAAAACTTGTTGCAATTGTTCTTTGTGCGTTGGCGGGTAACAATAACTTTTCAATTCCGCCTCGGTAACAGCAATCAATTCCTCTAAGCGTTCCCAATCAGTGCAATTCGTCAGCAACTCAATCACCGCCAACAGCCAACACTCCAACATCCGATAGCTGCAAAAACGCCCTCCTTCCCCCTCAACTGCCACCAAAAATATTTCCGGCCATTTCCAACTGTCGGGGTCTTCCGTCGCTTTTTTCGGCAAGCTGAGTTGATCTGTTGGCTTCCCTATTCCCTTGGCAATGTCGGAAAGCTGGATTTGAAGGCTTTTTGGATTGAGGAATTCTGTTAACCGCTTAGTCATGATTTCTTTCCTCACTGGCGCGTGACTTTTACCACTGAGAACAGATTAGCATTTTTCAAACAATGTTTCAAACAAAATTCTGAAGAATTACGATCTATATTGAAATGAAGATGGATTAAATAAGAGTGACAGACTATCGCTGTGCCAATTTACAGAAAACAGGCGCAAGGATTTACCAGAGACGGTAGGTATCGGCTTGGGGAACTTCTGCTAAATGCCAGAATGCGCCAAGACGAAGGACACGGCTTGTCGTTGGATGACTTTGTGGAAGCGATCAACCAGCACTGGGACAAGCAAGTAATGGGTAAAAACAAGCTGTGGCGCTTGGAAACCGCATCTGTGGTCAAACCAAAGGCTGAGGATTTAGCCTACTTAGCGCCATTTACCTGGTCAGAGTCAGCTGGCAGACCTTATACTGTCGAGGAACTAATCGCGATCGCCAAAGAACAGCTAGATCCAGCAGATGTTGGAAAAATCTCTCCTTCTGACCGAGAAACGCGATCGCGATCGGCTTAACTGAAACAGGGCGAGTTCATAATTAGCTCAAAATTTCCTTTGCGATTTGCCAACTTCCCAATTAAGCATACAAACGAGCCACATATTCCCCATAACCGTTATATGGCAATGTGGCTCGTTTTTCCCAACTAAAAGTCTCTCCATTACCAACAAACTTTTCTGTAGCTTGCGACCAGCGAGGATGGGGTTTTTTAGGATTGACGTTAGCTATAAAATCATACTCATTTGGCACGAGAGTATTCCAAAAAGTGGCAGGTTGTTTATCCACAAACTCAATTTTCGCGATCGACTTCGCACCCTTAAACCCATATTTCCAAGGAATCACCTCTCGCAAAGGCGCACCGTGCTGTTTTGGCAACGAATGACTGTAAACTCCCACCGCAAAAAACGCCAATTCATTCGCCATTTCATCTAAGCGTAAACCTTCCGTATAAGGCCAAGGTAATTTTCTACCCAACGTCCACGCAGGGCCTACAGTAATTTTAGGATTGTAATAAGACGTGAATCGGACAAATTTAGCTTGAGAAGTAGGTTCTACCGCCGCCATTAATTCCCGCATCGGAAAGCCAATCCAAGGAATGACCATCGACCAAGCTTCCACGCAGCGAAAACGATAAACTCTTTCTTCTAAAGGAAACTTTTTCTGCAAATCATCTAAATCGTAAGTGCGAGGATTTTTAACTAAACCAGTTACTTCAACTTTCCAATTTTCAAGAGGTAAAGCTTGGGCGGCTTGCCAAATCGATTTACCGCTACCAAATTCGTAATAGTTATTATATTTGCCAGCTAAAGTTTCAGTTGTAATCGGTCGATCGACTTCGGCAAAAGCTGGATTGCCTTGAAAATTTAACTTGGGCAAATCCAATGTTTTTGCTAATTCTATCTTTCCTTCCGATGATTGCTGACAGCCGAGTATCGGTAAAATACTAGCGCCCACACTCGCCCCCATTAATGTTTTCAGGAAACGACGCCGATTGAAAAAAACTGTTTCTGGCGTAACTTCTCTTTCTGGAATTTCCCAAATTTTTGGGACGCGAATAATCGGCATCGTTAATTAACTCCTAATTGATGAAAATTGGGAATGAGGAAGGATAAAGGATGAAGTTTAAAAATTCAACTATCATCTTTCCCTTTCCGTTTTCCCCTGTCCCTGTCAAATCAATTCAAAATTCAAAATTATTAATTCAAAATTACAATCAGTGGGGGCTTGTACCCAGAATTAATCAATTAAAAATTTTTATTTCTTCTTAATTTTGAATTTTGAATTTTGAATTTTGAATTCAAAAAATGGTCACCTATTTAAACAAAGACTCAAACCGCCGATCGCCGCGAATTCGATTAAAATAGGAGCTAGTTTCCGCTAGGTTGAGATATTTGGTTGGTTCTAGGTCGATCGCTTCTTGCAAACTTTCTACAGCTTCATCAACCTTAATTAGCATTGCATAACAACAAGCCTGATTAAACCAAACATCTGGGTTATCCGAGTTAAGGTCTAAGGCTTTCCTATAGCTGGCGATCGCATTTTGAAATCTACCCAAACAACGCAACGCATCGCCGCGACGATACCAAGTCCAAAAATCCCTTGGTTTTAGCCTTAGCGCCTTATTGTAGCAGCTAATGGCTTCTCGATCGCGACCCATCAAACGTAGAGTATCGCCCCGCCAATACCAAGCCCAATAATCCTTCGATCGCAAATTCAAAGCTTGTTCGTAACAATCCAGCGCTTCTTCATAACGTTGCAAACCTCTCAGGGCATGACCTTTATGATAAACTGCCCAGTAATCATTTGGTTGTAACTTCAGCGCTTCGTCATAACTATCAACAGCCTCTTGATAGCGTTCCACTTTTCGCAGGGTATGACCCCGCCAATACCAGATCCAATAGTCTAAGCGATTATACTTTAAAGCTCGATCGTAACTTGCGATCGCATCCTCGTAATCGCCCAATTCATCTAGCGCATTTCCCAGTTGATACCAAGCACGGAAATCATCTGACTTGCACTGAATAGCTTTTTCGTAACTAGCTATAGCATCATGGTAGCGGTGTAAAGCAAGAAACGCATTGCCCCGCCTATACCAAGAGCGGTAGTCATCAGGTCGGCATTCTAATGCTTTATTATGGCTACCGTTTACTTGTTCTAATGTACTGAGGCGACTCATATAGATAAATCAGTAAACAATAGGCTCTTCAAATGAGTATAAACTTATTCAAAAGCCAAAATCTAAAAATCTAAGATTAAATGATATTTCCATAACAAATAGTCAGGAGTCAATCTAAATTGACTCCTGACTATTAATTAATCATTCTTTAGTTTTATGGAGCTTGTGGAGAAGTCATCATTCCTCCCTGTGGAGAAGTCATCGCGCCTCCCTGTGGGGAAGTCATCGTTCCGCCTGATGGAGAAGTCATCGCACCCCAAGTTTGTGGGCCAATAACACCATCTGCCGACAGATTTTGCGATCGCTGGAATTGTCTGACTGCTTCCTGCGTCCGATAACCATAAACACCGTCAGCAGCGCCATTATACAAGCCTTGTTGACTTAAGTAAGCTTGCACGTCTCTGACTGCATCTCCTCGGCTACCTATGCCTAGAACAGGCGCTTGATTAGGAGAATACTCACTTAAAGGGCTTAGTGTAGTGGGAGTACTAGGCGTTATATTTGGCTCTGGCTGATTGAGTGGTTGATTTAACGGCTGATTTTGTGGTTGATTGAGCGGCTGATTAGGTTGAGTTGCTGGCTGATTAAAATCAGTAGGTGTTCGATCCGTTCCATCTATTTGATTTGGTGAATTATCCAGCGGAGTATTATTTACTTGAGCATTAGCTGCCAAACTTCCAAACAACAGTCCGCTTACAGAAAGGGCAGAAATTACGCCAAGAGGCAGAAGATTAGATTTGACTAGTTTGTCAGTCATGCGTTGATTTTCCTCCTTACAGAAATTCAGAAATCTTATTCAATTTCTTGCTTATCTATTTACTAGATTAGTCACTAAGTAACCTCATATCATTATTCTCTGGTTATACTTTTGAATACCTATTTTTATAACCTACGAGGGGTAAGGAAATACGTCGCTCAACTGAGATAAATTTAGTCAAATTTTCCCAATCAAAAAGCTCTCTTTTATTTAAAGCTTTTCCCTTGTCAATTTTATTAATCAAATCAAATTGAAATATCTGCAAGCAATTACATGATATTTTCTCATAGCAGCACTTAATGCCCGATGTTGACACGAGAGTCAGCTTTTGGCGGAAAATTTCCAGCTTAGCTGCTTAATTAGTCACCGAATGCAGTAATCTAAGAATAGTTGCTATCAACCTCAGCCGGGAATGGTTACAGGAAAAGAGAAGTCAGCAAGTACAATCATTGTGAGATTCTGACTCGGAGAGTTCTGATTCTTGAATTGTGGCTCCTGAATTGTGATTCCTAAAAAATGCTTTTTGTCCCGTTTTAGGTTGATAGCTAGAATAGTGTTTTAAGCGAGCAAATCAACCTCTTTATGATGATTTTCGGACGACTGACAGCTTTCTTCTTGGCGCTAATTCTCTGCTGCTGGACTTTACCAGCACAAGCACTTGATTACGCTCCTCCTTTATCGTTTAGCAATGCTAAAATGTCAGGGAAAGACTTTTCCGGTCAGAGTTTACCTGTAGCTGAGCTTTCCAATGCTAATCTGCAAAATACCAACTTTTCTAATGCTGACTTGCGGGGAGCGGTTTTCAGCGGATCTGTAGTGATAGAAGCTAATTTACATTCTGCCGATTTGACAAATGCGATCGCAGATCAAGCAAACTTTTCTGGTGCTGATTTGAGCGATGCTGTTTTAGTTGATTCTATTTTACTACGTTCCCTCTTTGAAAATACCAATATTGATGGTGCCGACTTTAGCAATGCCATTTTAACTGGAGCACAAATCAACAAATTATGCGAACGTGCAACTGGCATAAATTCTCAAACAGGCGTTGCTACTCGTGACTCTCTAGGGTGCAGGTAAGACAGCATTCAAAGCAATGGCAATCTATCAGCATGACTAGTATGAATTGCCACTGAATTTGCAGGATAAGGGCCATCAAAGGGAATTTCAGCGTAAGGTTTGATCGGGCTAACCATTCGATAACCTAAACTAGCTAAAAACTCGTAGATGGTTCTAATCTTGTAATTTTTATGTTGAAAGAAAATCGGCAGTGTCTCAAAATAAATCAAAGGATGATATTTATCTAATACGGCTTTTCCACCCAACAGCACATCGTATTCCATTCCTTCCACATCTATTTTAATCAGATCGATTTTGGCGATATTTTCTAGCAAAACCCATTCATCAAGGGAAATTACATCTACTGCGATACCATCACTTAACTGTAAAGCACCATTACCGCGATAATTAGCATCTTCATGATAAAAAAGCTGACTTTTGTTCGCTCCCAATCCTAAAGGTACGACCTTAACTATCTCTTGCAAGTGAGGATTTAATGCTAAATTTGCTTCTAAACGATCGCGAATAGCTTTGCCAGGTTCAAAAGCGTATATCTTACCACGTTCGATCGCACTTGCCGCCACCAAAGTCAGGATACCGCAATTAGCCCCCACATCTAAAAACACATCATCCGCACGGATAACTCGGCGTAAAAACTTAGTAGTTACTACATCATATACACCGCAGAGCCAGACAGACCCCTCCATTGGGTATGTCGTATCAACATTAAATTTATATCTACCGCCATACCCTTTAACTAAAAACTTTTGACCCTTTGGTAGTAGAGGCGCGAGTTTACCGCCGCCTCTCCCAGTGAAAGTAAAAATTAACCTGACTATTAAACGTAAAATCCAACTAAATATAATCTGACAACTTTGTCTCATAATAAAAAATAGGTAATCGTTGATGGTAATCAAATCTTGACCCACCGCTCAACAAAACCTGAAACACAGATTTTTAGACAAAAAATCCAGGTTTTCAGGTAAGACTAGTGGTAAAAAACCCGGTTTATGGGGCTGTTACAAGATCTGAGTTTACCAATGACCAATGACCGATGACTAATGACTAATCATAATTAGCAATGGACAATATTAAGCGGGTTGGCGTAATTGGTGGAGGACAACTAGCATGGATGATGGGGGAAGCAGCGCAGCAGTTGGGAATTGAATTAGTAATTCAAACGCCCCATCCTACCGATCCAGCAGTGATTTTCGCATCTGAAACAATTTTTGCACCAATTGATGACGCTGCCGCTACAGCTAAGTTAGCAACTCTATGTGATGCGATCGCATTCGAGAACGAATTTATTAACCTAGAAGCATTAATGCCTCTTCAGGAAAAAGGCGTTTGCTTCCGTCCCCGCCTACAAGCACTAGCTCCCTTATTGGATAAATACCATCAAAGGTGCTATCTGCGAGACATCGGTTTACCAGTTCCCAAGTTTGTCGCCATTGAGGAAGAGATGGGGGGATGGGGAGATGGGGAGATGGGGAGAGAAGGAATTGAGAATAGGCAATTTCCCGTTCCCGAACATCCATTTCCCGTTGTGATGAAAGCGCGACGACATGGTTATGATGGACAAGGAACGTTTATCATTAAAAATCAGGAAGAATTAACGGCTATTTGGCAGAAAATTGGCAATACGCCTGTGATGCTAGAAGAATTCGTTCCTTTTGAGCGAGAGTTGGCAGTAATTGCCGCTCGTTCTGTAACTGGTGAAATTGTCGTTTATCCCGTAGTGGAAACACAGCAAGAAGAACAAGTGTGTCGGCGGGTGTTAGTACCAGCAGAACTCGATCCATCTGTCAACACCGAAATAAATGCGATCGCTCACACCCTCCTCAACAGTTTAGAAGCCGTTGGAGTATTTGGCATCGAACTATTTTTAACCCCAGACGGCAAAGTACTAGTCAACGAAATAGCACCCCGCACCCACAATTCCGGTCACTTTACCATAGACGCCTGCCATACCTCCCAATTCGAGATGCACTTGCGGGCAGTCTGCGGTTTACCATTAGGCAATTCCGCCCTACACTGTGGTGGAGCAGTGATGGTAAATCTCTTAGGCTACGAACATTCCCACAGCGATTATCTCCCCAAACGACAACAGCTAGCCCAACTACCCAACTGCCACGTCCACTGGTACGGCAAAACCGAATCTCGTCCCGGTCGCAAACTCGGCCATGTTACCCTTCTTTTAGATACCCCAGATAAATCTTCAGCACAAGCCTTAGCCCAAAAAGTTGAGTCTATCTGGTATGAAGGCTGAAGTCTGGATCGGGATTATCAGGATTAAAGGATGAACAGGATTAAGGATGAAGTCAGAATTCTCCGAGTCAGGAGTCAGAAAATTTCCCCTTTCTCCCTGCCCCCTGCCTCTTTCCCCACCCCCCCTTTGCAATCTTCACAAAAAAGCTACAATATGAAGACAGGTTGTTCTGCGACGTTGGTGACTGCCAATAATGTTTTGTGATCTATGTCTTGTGTGAAAAGGGAACCTAATTTGGTTAGCGGCAGTAGACCGGGCATAGTACCCGGAAACTTATAAGCTAGACTATCGGTGCCCACCTGGTTGTTTACCAGGTCCAAAAACTGAGGTAAAACGGCGTTGCGGGATACCTACAAGAATTCTCTCCCCTGTCCGGCGGACGGGGGTATTTTTATAGGGGGTAGGGGGAAAGGGAAAGGGGAAGGGAAAATTTTTTAACTCTGACTCCTGACTTCAGACTTCAGACTTCAGACTTCATCCTTCAAAAAGAGGTCTGTATCTGTTGATTCTAAATAGTTGGTCATTAAGCGCTACCATAATTGAAAAACATTGGAAATGTGGGTTTGATATCGAGCGTTTTATCTCCACTACCGAAAGTGTCAGAATTTCCGGCTGATGTATTCAAGCTAGAAAACGGATTGACCGTGATCCATCAATACATACCGGCCACTCCGGTAGCAGTGGTGGATGTTTGGGTACGAGCGGGTGCTACGCGAGAGCCAAATCATTGGTCTGGCATGGCCCATTTTCTGGAACACATGATCTTCAAAGGCACCGAGCGAGTGCCGCCCGGTTTATTTGACCAAATAGTAGAGAACTGGGGAGGGGTGACTAATGCCGCCACCAGCCATGATTATGCACACTTTTTTATCACTACAGCAGTATCTTACCTAGCAGATACCCTACCTTATCTAGCAGAACTGTTGTTATATGCCTGTATTCCGGACGATGAATTTGTTCGGGAAAGGGATGTGGTATTAGAGGAAATTCGGCAAGCTGAGGATAACCCTGATTGGATCGGTTTCCAAGCTTTGATGGAGAATATTTATCAGGAACACCCCTACGGTCGTCCGGTGTTAGGCACTCAGATGCACTTACTCAAGCACTCGCCTGAGGAGATGCGCTGTTTTCATCGCTGCCATTACCAACCGGAAAACATGACGGTAGTAATTGTAGGTGGTGTAGACCGGGAGTTAGCTTTAGAACTGGTAGCTAGTTCATTTGATGAGTTTCTCAGTCCTGCCGATGCTCCTTTATGTGTAGCAGAACCAGCACCAAAAATTACCCAGGTGCGTCGTCAAGAACTTTGTTTACCGAGACTGGAACAAGCTCGTTTGACGATCGGTTGGACTGGCCCAGGGGTGAAGGAACTTCAAACTGCCTATGGGTTAGATTTGCTGTCGGTACTATTAGCAGAGGGACGCAGTTCTCGAATGGTGAGGCAATTGCGGGAAGAAGCGCAGTTGGTACATAGCATTGGTAGCAGTTTTTCTCTCCAGCAGGAATCGAGCTTGTTTACAATTAGTGCTTGGTTAGACTCTGAGAATATTCCACTGGTAGAGGAGTTGATTTGCCATCATATTAGTGAGTTGCATAATACGCTACCGTTAGAGGTGGAATTGAACCGTGGAAAGCGCCTGCTTTGTAATGATTATGCTTTTTCTACGGAATCACCTGCTCAGTTGGCGGGGTTATATGGGTACTACAATACGATCGCGCAAGCGGAAATCGCAGTCACCTATCCCCAGCAAATTCAAAAATTTCAGCCGCAAGACCTCCAGCAGTTAGCGCGGGAGTATCTCTCTCCCGACCGATATGCGGTGACAGTTTTAAAACCTGATGGTTAATTTTTATCGGTCATTGGTCATTTGTCATTGGTCATTTGTAAAAATTGAGTAGTGAAAGTTAACCTAAGTTGCTAGTAAGAATCTCCACCTATGACAGGCTGAGGAGTATAAAACCAACCAATAATGACCGATGACCGATGACCGATGACGATGACCGATGACAAATGACCGATGACAAATGACCAATCACTAAAAGGGAAGATTCGGTGAATCGAGGTATCAAGCGAACAGTTTTGGATAACGGCATTGTGGTAATTGCGGTGGAAAACCCCGCTGCTGATATTATCGCCAGTCGGATTTTCTTAGGGGCGGGTAGTCGTTGGGAACCCAGATCTCAAGCAGGTTTAGCTCATCTGCTATCATCTGTGATGACGAAGGGAACCGATAAGTTAAGTGGAAAAGAAATTGCCGAGCAAGTAGAATCGTTGGGAGCTAGTTTGGGAGCAGATGCGGCTGCGGATTATTTTCTGTTGAGCATGAAAACGGTTTCGGCTGATTTTCCCGAAATGCTGGAACTAGCTGGCGAAATGCTCAGGCGTGCTTCTTTTCCGGAAACGGAAGTGGAATTAGAACGGCGGATGGCACTCCAGGGAATTCGCTTGCAGCAGGAACAACCTTTTACGGTGGCTTTCGAGCAGTTGCGCCAAGCAATGTATCAAAATCATCCCTATGCGATGTCGGGTTTGGGAACGGAAGCTACCGTGTCGGAATTAACTCGTGCGGATTTGCAGGAGTTTTATCACGCTTACTTTCGCCCGGATAATGTGGTGATTAGCATTGTCGGGCGGATTTCGCCAGAAGATGCTGTAGCGCAAGTGCAGCGAGTATTGGGAGATTGGCAAGTGCCTTCGACTCCTTTACCTACGCTCACTTTACCCGCGATTACTCCTTATCCTCACTCGACGATTACTCGTCAATCTACTCAACAATCGATCGTTATGTTGGGATATATTGGCCCATCAGTAGCCAGTACTGACTATGTGGCACTTAAATTACTCAATACTTACTTGGGTAACGGTCTTTCCAGTCGTTTATTCGTGGAATTGCGGGAAAAACGAGGTTTAGCTTACGAAGTATCCGCTTTTTATCCTACGCGCTTAGATCCGGCTCAATTTGCCGTTTATATGGGAACTGCACCTGAGAATACGTCTATTGCATTAGATAGTTTGCGATCGGAAGTCGATCGTCTCTGCAAAATACCCCTAGAACCGGAAGAAATGCAAGCCGCCCAAAATAAGCTGTTAGGACAGTATGCTTTAGGGAAACAAACCAACGCCCAAATTGCTCAAGTTTTTGGCTGGTACGAAATCATCGGATTGGGCATTGAATTCGATCGCATTTTCTGTGAATCGGTATCTGCGGTCACCACCGAAACAGCCCTTGATGTGGCAAGACGATACTTTATCGAGCCTTACGTTTCTTTGGTTGGGCCAGCTTATGCAGTAGATGGAGTAGTCGATCCTGGTTGGCAAAATTAATTTAATTTGTCATCGGTTATTGGTCATTTGTCATTGGTCATTTATCCTAGTAATAAATTACTAGTGACCGATGACTATTGACCGAAAATAGTCAACAGGGGTAACCCCGTCAGGTCAATTCTTCAATCCAAAATTTAAAATCTGAAATCGATTGATGGGATTTATCATGTCAGGGTTAATTCGTTTTTGCGGCTTTTTGCTTCCTTTTTCCTTATTAATTGGCTATCAACTGCCACCAGCACTCAGTCAAGGTTTCTCTCGTTTACCGTCAGAACTTTCTACTCAAGAGTCAGTCGAGAGACCCACTCTCAAAGTCGGTAGTCGAGGAGAAGCTGTATCGGAACTCCAGGAGGCTCTCCAAAAGTTGGGACATTATACTGGCAGGGTAGATGGTAAATTTGGCGAGAGTACCCAGCTGGCAGTTTCTAAGTTTCAGCAGACAGTTGGATTAAAAGATGATGGGGTGGTTGGCCCAGCAACTTGGGCGCGACTTTTTCCCGCTACGCCAACTGAGGCATCTTCTCTTCCTTCTGCTTCCGCTACCGCTATCGAATCTCCTGCCACTGCTGTTATGACTGCTAGTGCTACTACTGCGACGGCTTCCGAGATGGCGATCGATAATTTACCAGTTTTGAAACTAGGAATGCGTGGCCCAGCAGTGTTTTGGCTGCAAAAACGGCTGGAAAGCATCGGATTTTTCCAAGGAAGGGTAGATGGTGTTTTCGGGTCAAGTACAGAAATTGCCGTCAAAGCTGCCCAAGAACGTTATAACCTCAGATCTGATGGCATTGTTGGCCCAAGTACTTGGCGGACGATTTTGCCTTAGAAATTGTTTGTAGTTTTGAGGACTTAAGTCCTCAAAACGAACCTTTAAGAATCAGAAACAGTTTGTAGTAAGGACTTTAGTCCTTTCCCATTGAGGACTCAAGTCCTCACTACGAAATTTTTATGTAGTCTGGAAGATATTTTGCACCATTTTTTTATCTAAACTGGCAGCTATGCGATCGAGTTCTGCCACCTCGTTCGAGTCTAATTGCCAACCTAAAGCACCGATATTTTCTTGCGCTTGTTTGATACTTTTTGCCCCTGGAATGGGGATCGTTCCTTTCGAGATACACCAATTGATTGCAATTTGAGACATTGTTTTGTTTCTCGATTTGGCAATTTCTGCCAAACATCCTAAAAGTGGCTGACTTCCCGGCAATAACTGTCTAAATAAAAAACTGCGAATACCTTTAGGAAATGACCCTTTTTCGGAATATTTACCCGTTAATATTCCCAATGCCAAAGGGCTGTAAGCAATCAATTTTATCCCCAATTCATCACAAACTTCTTTGAGTCCTAATTGAGTAACTGGATAAGTCGATAACAGCGAATATTGAACTTGCAAAGTAACAATGGGAATTCCTCTTTCACTAAACTTTCGATGTACTTGTTTGAGTCGTTTCGGGCCATAATTCGATAAACCTACTCCCTTCACCATTCCTCGTTCGTAAAGGTCAGCCAAACCATCCAAAAGCGCCCACTCCTGCCAGGGGGCATAATTGGCTGTAGACCAGTGCATTTGCACCAAATCGACATTTTTGCCCAAACGCTGGGCAGACGCCTTTCCAGCCGATACCATCGATTGTCTGGTCAATCGCCAAGGATAAGCCGCCAGTTTAGTAGCAATGCAAATATTTTCTTGGTTAAAGCCTTGATATTCTCTAGTAAATTTCCCCAAAAGTTTTTCGCTTTGGCCATTTAATTTACCAGTTCCGTAAGAATCTCCCGTATCGAATAAGGTGACGCCGTTGCTGACACAAAGGTTAAACACGGCTTGTAATTCGTCATCCATGCTTTCATCGTAACCCCACAGCAGGCGGTTGCCCCACGCCCAAGTACCGCACCCCATTGTTGGGAGAGAGAGTTTTTGGTTAGTTTGCATTTTTATAGGTCGATTGTTATATCGTTTTGCATTATATACATATGGTTTGACCTCTCCCCCCAACCCCCTCTCCTACGAGGAGAGGGGGTGTAAGTTTTGAGAATATAATGCAAAATGGTGTAATTTGCGATCGCAATTACTCAGCAATTCAGATCGAACCACTATATGCAACTAGACAGTTTTGGCGATATCATGTGGGCAGAGCGCTAATTTCGTTTAAAACCGTTACCCCTTATTACTTCTTCTCACCAGCGGACTTATGTTGAAGTCATTAAAAATCGAAAATTTCCGCTGTTTCCAGTTTTTCGAGCTTCCACAGCTTGGCAGAGTTAACTTGCTTGTTGGTACTAATAATAGCGGCAAAACATCGATTTTAGAAGCAATTCAACTTCTTGCTTCGCGGGGTAAACTTAGCGCATTAAGCGAGTTAATGATAAATAGAGGGGAATATTTTTTAAGTGAGAAGGTTAGAGAAGGTCGTGAACTTGATATTCGTCACCTTTTTTATGGTCACGAAATTAATGTAGATAGTAAATTTTCAATATTCGGTTGTAATAGTAATCAGAATGTATCTATTGAAATTTCCGTACAAAAAAGCTCTCAAACCACATTATTTAGTCAAGAAGGAGAATTTGTATTGGCTATTAAGTTTTTATCTAATTCTAAAGAACAAGAATCTGATACGTTATTACCATTATCTTATAACAAAGGTATTCCTATAAACTACACTCAGAGCTTTAGTAACGATCTTAAAAAACTAGAAATTAAAACAGAATTTGTTACATCATCATCTCTGACAACTGAAAAAATGGTTGAATTGTTCGATCGAGTGGTTTTACAACCAGAAGAGTACCTTATTACAGAAGCATTACAAACTATAGAACCAAAAATAGAGCGTATTGCATCAGTCAGTTCTGAAAGATATATATATTCGGGTTCGCGTAGCGGTTTTGTCGTGCGTCTTGCTGATAGTAGCCAGCGGATACCAATTGGTAGTATGGGAGATGGTATATGGCGAATGTTAGGGCTTGCATTAGCTATTGTTAATGCCAAAGATGGAATTTTATTAGTAGATGAAATTGATTCTGGGCTTCACTTTAGTACAATGTCTGATATGTGGAAAATGATTTGGGAAACAGCTAAGAAGTTGAACGTGCAAGTTTTCGCCACAACTCACAGCAGTGATTGTTGGAAAAGTTTAGATGCAATTGCTAACTCGGAAAAACCAAGCGAAGATGGAATTACCATTCAAAGAATAGAACGGGATAAATCAAGTAGCGTTGTTTTTAACGAACGCCAAATTGCGATCGCTGCCGAACGGGGAATAGAGGTACGTTAGAGCATGGCTGAAGTGCATCCTTGCGTACTTTTAGTGGAAGGAAAAGAAGACCTCCGCGTTATACCAGAACTAATGGAAGCGAATGGTATTAATTGGGGAAGGAGAAAGAATCCAATTGTGTATATCCGCGATTATGACGGCTATCAAAAATTAGCTGACTCAGATGTTATTACAACTGAATTGCAAGCTTCTGGGTTATCTGCTTTGGGAATTTTGATTGATGCTGATGATAATCCAGATGGCAGATGGCAAAGCATTAGGGATGCTTGCTTGAAGAGTATTCCCGATATTCCAGAAAGTTTACCAGAAAATGGTTTAATTCATATTGCGCCTAATAAGGTTAAGTTTGGCATTTGGATGATGCCAGATAATAAAATGCGCGGGATGCTAGAAACTTTTCTGACATATATGATTCCTCATAATAATGAATTGATTTGGCAATTCGCTCAAGAAGTAGTTAAACAAGCAAAAAATAAAGGAGCAGTGTTTACAGATACTCATTTTGATAAAGCAAATATATACACTTGGTTAGCGTGGCAAAATCCCCCAGGACGCCAACTACATCAGGCAATTATGCAGCATATTCTAAATCCAAAACATCCAAATTCCCAAAACTTCGTCAATTGGTTTAAGAGTTTATACGATTTATAGTAATTAATTGAAAAATTTAATGCTTTATTTTTCCTGTTTCTCTATTCCCGATTTCCCATTCCCAATTGCCGATCCATCAACCAAATTTTTACGGTACGATCTTCGCTACCGCTAGCCAGAATTTGCGCGTCGGGACTGAAGGCAACTGTATCGACTGTATCTAAATGTCCGGTGAGATTTTCTAGCAATGCACCAGTATTCGCGTCCCAAAGTTTGATGGTTGAATCACCGCTACTGGCGATTTTTTGACCGTTGTTAGTAAATGCGATCGCGCTTACGCCATTATCATGTCCGTGCAAGATATTTTGCAACTTTCCGGTACTCAAATTCCACAATTCTATATTGCCTTCTCCAGTACCGCTAACGAGGAAAAGCCCATCGGGGCTAAAAGCTAGCGATCGCACTCGTAAAGATTGCCCTTCTAAGGTTGATTCTAACTTTCCAGTAATGGCATTCCATAATTTAATTTTACTATCAAAACTTCCACTGGCGATAGTTTTTCCATCCGGGCTATAAGTAACTGCAAATATCCAAGCATTATGACCTATAATACTTTGCTGCAATTCACCAGTATAAGCGTTCCAAACTTTAACAGTACCATCGTAGCTGCCACTGGCAATTGTTTCTCCATCAGGGCTAAAATTCACTGAAGAAACCCAAGCTGAATGACCGCTTAGAGTGTGTAATAGCTTGCCTGTTCTCACATCCCATAATTTTACAGTACTATCGGTATTTCCACTGGCAATAGTCATTCCATCGGGACTAAACGCGATCGCATTTACGCTACTGAAATTCTCCCAAAAAGTTCTTGATTGTTCGCCCGTCCTTAAATTCCACAACTTGATCGTGCCATCTGCACTAGCGCTAGCCAGAATTTCTCCATCTGGACTAAATGCCACCTTATTTACTTTACCTAAATGGCCGTACAAAGTCTGATAAGAATCTGCTAAATATCTTGTCCGATCGCGATTTTCAAATTTTGGTTGTACAGATGATTGAATAATTCGTAAATTACTATTATTTGATGCGCTTTCCGGTATAATATATTTCGTGTCGCTTCGCGGTTGCCACTGAAAGTTTATCTGATTGACATAAATAGGTGAAAAATCATTAAATTGGCTAATAAACAATCCTACTAATGCAAAACCATTAATTACTAATAATTTTTGAGCTAAATTGGCAAGTTTTTTACTTTTTTGCCTTCTCGTTTTTGTTAAAGGTATACTCAAATAAGCTTCTGGCATAATTGTTTGAGTTTTCACCCCGCTTTTTCTTACTCTAGTAGGGTGTTTTTTGCGAGATAAACGACGACAACTATGCTCTAAGGTTATCTGACAGTTAATATCTTCTAAATATTGTAATATAACTTGAGTACTTTGGGGACGATTTCCTGGAAAAGGAGCCATCAAATAATTAATAAAGTCTGCTAATTGCTTTGATATTTGGGGAGCATTATCTTGCCATAATAACTCACCAGTATGAGCATCTTCTGGGAAATCATTGGGGCTTTTTCCGGTGAGTAAAAAAACGAAAGTGCGCCCCAAAGCAAAGAAATCGGATTGCGGTACTGCTTTACCGTTAACTTGTTCTAAAGGAGTATAACCTGTAGAAATAATTCCCGTTACGTTTTTTCCGCCTCCTACTTTTGCTAAGTAAGTTCCTGATATTTCCCTCGCAGTCCCAAAGTCAATTAATGCTAGTTGTCCGTTAGGACGCAGCATTATGTTAGATGGTTTAATATCTCGATGAAAATATTCCTGACGATGTACTAGGTCTAAAATATTAGTTATCTGTTTTAACCAATCAATTGCTTGCTGTTGTGAAATCGGTTGATGCTGGTTGGTTAAAAGCCACTCTTCTAAATTCCACCCCTCTATTTTTTCCATTACCAAACAGTGTAAGGGATGTTGAGTATTTTTCGGTGAAATAATAAAATAACCGTCAGCTTCTACTTTGGGAATGCCTGGGTGTTTTAAATAGCTTAAAACCCGTGCTTCTTGTTGAAATAGGGCTACTGCTTTGGGATTGTTGTCCAGCAGTAATTTCAAGACTTTTGGCGTTTCCCGATCGAGAACTTCAAAAGTTTTGCTAAAACCGCCTTCTGCCAAACAATGCACTACCCGATAGCGTCCTTGCAATAAGATTTCCCAACCGCAATGGCGACAGATCCGGTTGGGAAGATTCAAGGGATCGGAAGGTTTAGGACACTCAGGGTTGAGACAATAACTCACAACAGTTAAATTTTGGTTGTTTTTAGACGATCGACCTATGACGATGGTAACAAAGTAGAATCTGCTACCGTCGCTGATAGCTAAGTTAAGCGATCGCCATTTTACATCCAACACTCTTACGGTGTATTTTAGATCTTCCTGTAGATGAAAGGGATAAACCGTAAGATTTATTACTCTTCTGTTTCAATATCATAAGCCTGGTTGTTTTTAATTCCCCCATTAGCATGATAGGAATTAAGGAAAGGGTAATAGAAAAAGCGATCGCATTTGTGGACAGCTTTGCGATCGCTTAAATTTTAGGGGTGAATTCTGACTTCCGGTTTGGTTTTTTCGAGTTTTAATTAAAACGAATTGAGCAAAAGTCTCCCAAAGCACGCCAAGTATTGTTACCAACAATGCCATCTACATTTAAACCGCGACTGTATTGGAAAGCTTTGACGGCATCTTCCGTAACTTGATTGAATTTGCTATCAAAATAATCAGAGGTCATATAGCCGTAGCAAATTAGAATTTGTTGTAAAAAGCGTACTGCTTCACCAGAGGTATTGCGTTTGAGAACTGGCATATTGATGGTGGTGATTGAGTTGCTAACTGTCATGATTGATTTCCTTTGTTTTATCTTTCAACAATTACAATGTAATTCTGTTTGTAGGGCGATCGCAGTACCCAATCGGGGTGATTTAGGATTATTAATGTTAGTCAAAAAGGCTGAAATAAAAAAAGCGATCGCATTGGCGATCGCTTTTTTATAAAGTATGGGTGACAGAGTATAAAATGGCTATTTACTTGTTATTACGGTAAATGCTGCAAGCATTACCCAAAGCACGCCAAGTATTGTTACCAACAACGCCATCTACAAGCAAACCGTGATTGTATTGAAAAGCTTTTACGGCATCTTCCGTAACTTGATTGAATTTGGAATCAAAATAATCAGAGGTCATATAGCCGTAGCAAATGAGAATTTGTTGTAAAAAGCGTACTGCTTCGCCAGAGGTATTGCGCTTGAGAACTGGCAGATTGATGGTGGTGGTTGAACTGCTAACTGTCATGGTTGATTTCCTTTGTTTTATCTTTCAACAATTACAATGTAATTCTGTTTGAATGGATAGCGCAGTACCCAACTGGGGTAATTTAGTATTATTTTATTTGGCTAGACAGGCTGAAATAAAAAAAGCGATCGCAAATGCGATCGCTAATATTTTTAGTCTAACTATAGGAGAGAATTCAGCGGAAAGAGAAAATATTTTTAATCGTGAAATTGGTAAAGCAAAGTACTCCAAGTTTGCGATCCGACAATACCATCTACCAATAAGTTATAACTTCTTTGGAACTCTCGGACGGCAGCTTCAGTACGCAGTCCGAAGATGCCATCAACTACTAAACGGTAACCGAAATGATTGAGTAAATCTTGCAGGTATCTCACATCATCGCCTCTGCTACCGTTACGCAGAATAGGTAAAGTAAGAGTAGCTTGAGTTTGATTGGAAGCTTGCATGGTTGGTTAATTGAGAATTGTTTTTGTCCACAATTCCAAATTAATCAGAATTGCTTGAGTACCGCAGTACCCAAGCAGGGTGATTTTAACCGATTCCTTCAATTACCGGATGGAAGTAGAAAGCTATGCCCAAAACCGTATAAGCTGCTAATAGCATCGTGCCTTCCAGCCAATTAGATTGTCCATCAGAACTAATCGAATTAGCAATCAAGACTGCTACGGCAACTGCTACTAGTTCAAAAGGATTGAAATCTAAATCCATTGGTTTGTGCAGTACCCAACCAACCAGAACCAAAAAAGGTGCGACGAACAAAGCAATTTGCAAGCTGGAACCGACTGCTACGGAAACGGAAAGATCCATTTTATTTTTCATCGCAACAGTGACGGCGGTGGCGTGTTCGGCGGCGTTACCGATGATGGGAACCAAAATTACCCCAGTGAACAAAGCGGTTAAGCCTAAACGGGTGGTGGCTTCTTCTAGGGTTCCGACTAGCAGTTCCGATTCGATCGCAACCATGATCGTACAAGCTAATAGGACTGCCGACCACAACTTTACATTTACTTTGTGTTCTGGTGGGTCATTGGGGGCAAGATTTGCTTCTGCTAACTCTTCTGGCGTCATTTCCGCCAAACCTACATCGTAGAGATAAGAGTGAGTTCTCATAGAGAATAGCAGGGTTAGTCCGTAAATCACGATCAGCACGATCGCAACCCAATCGGAAAGATGTTGGATCGTTGCTTCATCTACCCCACTAGAAGTATAGTTGACGGCTGTGGGCATTAACATGGCGATTACAGCCAAGTTCATGGCGGAAGCGTTCGTGCGGGCGACTACGGGCTGAAATTCTTGCTCTTTGTAACGCAAACCGCCCAAAAACATGGAAAGTCCCATTACTAAGAGTAAGTTACCCATAATCGAACCGGTGATACTGGCTTTTACCACGTCCACTAATCCGGCATTCAGGGCAACTATACCGATAATTAATTCAGTAGCGTTACCAAAGGTGGCATTCAGCAGACCGCCTAATGATGGGCCAAGCACTACGGCGATTTCTTCAGTGGCGGTTCCCATCCAAGCCGCCAGAGGTACGATAGCTAACGCTGAGGTAATAAAAATTGTCAGCGATCCCCAATGTAGGAAGTGTCCCGCAATGGAAATTGGGATGAAGATTAATAAGGCTAAGAAGACGTTTTCTTTGGTCAGCATCAAATTAACACTGTATTTGACTTTCAGTTACGCCTGAGGGAAAAGCTAAAACTTAATTAAGTTTTTGTAACAGACTTTTGCGATCGCCCAGACGTTACTTAAGATGATTCAGACTCTAGAATACTCGCTCCCAAAGTTTTCCGCATCGTTCCTATTAGCTGCAAAATTATTTGATTTGTATAGGAAAGATACTTCCGAAGTAGAGATGAGGAAATTGGGATGTAGAAAATTAAGTTAATTTTTATCCTTCAGACTTCATCCTTCAGACTTCATCCTTTAGTTAAGGAATATTTCTTTTGTTGAATTTTTACTAGCAATCACTGTTGCGATCGCTCAACTTCCGTTAAATTCAGTTAAAGAGTGTCCTAGTGATGGAGATTTTAAGGTTAAATCTAAAAAGAAGCTAAAAAATTCCTCGGTTACGCCTACTTTTACCCTAGATAATGAGGGATTGGCAGCAAGGATAACTCATCATCGCTACAGGACTCCATACCACTGATAGTTTTGATCTCTACCGATAACTAACCAAAATAGCTGGCAGGGAAATTTTCCTTAGCCGGTATGTAGAACCGCTTGTCAATAAACTGTTGAACTAATAAGTAAGTTGAATTATGACTGCATTCGCCGATCTGCCAATTTCCACCAAAGACGTAGACTCTTCAATAGCTGCACCGTTAACACCAGTGCAACAACCAGAAAGCTCGATCCAACAGACTACGGGAGTTTTCGTTACGGTTCACGGCCATTTTTATCAGCCGCCGCGCGAAAATCCTTATCTGGATGCGATCGAACGTCAGCCTAGTGCAGATCCTTTTCATGATTGGAACGAACGCATCCATCACGAGTGCTATCGTCCCAATGCCTTTGCCAGAATTTTAAACGATCGCGGTGAATTGGTGGGGATCGTTAATAACTACGAGTACATGAGTTTTAATATCGGTCCGACTTTGATGTCGTGGCTGGAGCGTTATGACTTAGAAGTATATCAGCGGATTTTGGAAGCCGATCGCAAAAGTGCCGAAAGATTGAACGGTCATGGAAATGCGATCGCGCAAGTATACAATCACATCATCATGCCACTGGCGAACTTGCGCGACAAACGCACTCAAATTCACTGGGGTAAAGAAGATTTCCGATCCCGCTTCAATCGCGATCCCGAAGGAATGTGGTTGGCAGAAACCGCCATCGACCGTGCCACTATAGAAGTGCTAATTGCAGAGGGCATTAAATTTATTATCCTCGCTCCTACCCAAGCTTTGCGCTGCCGTCCCATGCCAAATGCCAGCGCCAATGGAGAAGAAGCAAACGAAAATAACTGGTTTGAAGTGGGTGGCGGACAAATCGATCCTACCCGTCCCTATCGCTGTTTCTTACCAGGAAAAGAGGAATACATCGATATCTTTTTCTACGATGGCCCGATTTCGGGAGAAATGGGCTTTGGCGAAGTGCTCAATAGTTCCGGTCACTTTGCGGGACGGATTGGGATGGCAATTCAAGGGGATCACCGTCCGGCGCAGCTAATTTCTGTGGCAACTGATGGAGAAACTTTCGGTCATCACAAACACGGCAAAGAAAAATGTCTCGCCTATGCTTTGACTAAAGAGTTTCCCCAGCGCGGGTGGACGGTAACGAACTTTGCTCATTATCTGAGTTTGAATACACCAACTTGGGAAGTAGAATTAAAGCCAGTGACGGCTTGGAGTTGCTCCCACGGAGTCAATCGCTGGCAAGATGATTGCGGTTGCGGTGGTGGTGGCGGTTGGCATCAGAAATGGCGTCGTCCGTTGCGGAATGCCCTAGATTGGTTGCGCGATCGCTTAATCGAGGTTTATCAAGGTGTTGGTTTCCGATTTTTCCGCGATCCCTGGTTAGCTCGTGACGAGTATATCAAGGTAATTCGCGATCGCACTCCTGACAATGTAGAACGTTTCCTGACTCGTCATCGTTCTCACCAACTCAATCCAGCAGAACAAATCGACGCTTTGCGCTTGTTGGAAATGCAGCGTCACTCCTTGCTGATGTACACCAGTTGCGGTTGGTTCTTTGAAGAATTATCTCGTCCGGAAGGCGTGCAAATTCTCCGCTATGCTGCTCGCGCGATCGAACTTGCCGCAGAAGTAACGGGAGTACAATTAGAAAGAGATTTCGTTCAACTGCTTTCCCTCGCCCCCACCAACATCGATATTTATAAAAATGGGGCAGAAGTTTATCGGGAATTGGTAATGTCTGCCCAGGTAAGCTTTAAGCAAGTGGCAGCCCATTACGCGATTACTTCTCTGTTTAGTTCTTACTCCCAAGAACATCGTATTTATTGTTACACCGCCCAACAACTAGATTATCAGTTGCAGCGCATGGGTTCCCTTTCTTTGGCAGTGGGACAAGTGCGATTGGTATCGGAAATTACTTGGGAAAGCGTGAATTTAGTGTTTGCGGTTCTCCATTTAGGCGGTTGGGATTTCCATTGCTGCATTCAACCTTTCTCGAATCGTCGTGCTTACACTCAGGTGAAAGAACAACTATTTGCAGCACTCGAACAAGCCAGCGCCGCCCAAGTAATTATGGTGATGTTGCGACTGTTTGGGGATCAAACTTTCAGCTTGCAGAATTTATTCCCTGAAGAACGCCATCGACTGACAACGCTGTTGAGTAAGGAAACTCTCAATAGCCTGGATCAGTTATATACTCAGGTGTATCGGGATAATTACGGCGTGCTGATGGCATTCCATCGGGAAGAATTGCCAGTACCGCAAGAGTTACAGGTAGCCGCCGAGATTGCGTTGACTAATCGGGCGACGATTGCTTTGCGATCGTTAGAACATGAGTTGACGGATATCGCATCGGGAGATTCTCAACTCGGTGTAGCGCAAATAGTAGAATTGGAAGCGATCGCCACCGAAGCGAAAAATATGCGCTGTCAGTTGCATATTAAAAAAGGTAAGCAAACAATGGAGCGGTTGATTTTAGCACTGCTCTGGCACGTCCTCCATGATGCTAACCCAACTACCTTGGAAATGGATATCCAACGGATCGAACGCGCGATCGATATCGCTAATCGCCTCAATCCCGATTTATCCTTAGAGCGGGCGCAAGAACTATTTTGCAATTACTTGCATAACCAAATTGTGCCAAACTGTATTGAAGTTGCCGCAACCGATGAGCCTGGGAACGAAACTGCTTGTCGCTGGGATTCCATGCAACTCCGCGTACTACTGCTACGTTTAGCGAAAAAACTAGCAGTTGATGTGGATGTTTTGACTAGTCCAGTGGCATAGTTCGGTTGCTTGCGAAAGGGGTAGGTTTTTAGAGCCTACCCTTTTTAGTTAGAAAGTTCGTAGTAAGGAATGCGAGTCCTTATTTGTCTGTGGGGATCATGAATTTAATTTTTACCACAGATGAAACACAGATGGACACAGATAAACACAGATGTAGGCGTAGTTTTGTCGCGTGGTAGATAGATGATTTTGGATGGATGTTTAGAAAGTTCGTAGTAAGGACTTTAGTCCTTCTATTATGGAGGACTGAAGTCCTCACTACAAACCTTAATTGCTGAAGCGGCGGCGAAAACGGTGATCTAATTTGTCTGTTTTCTTTTGGTTGCAGGTACGACAAAGGGTATGTAAGTTGCTGATATCGTTGGAACCGCCACGCGCTAGCGGAATAATATGATCGATGGTGAGTTCTGTTTCTAGTTTAGTTTTGCCACAGCTTTGGCATTGGTATTTATCGCGATCGAATACGTATTTTCTGACTTCTGGCGGAATGGGAATCCGAGGGGTTTTGCTCATTGGTTTTATGGTTGATTTTCCTTTAAAAACCATACTTCTTGAATATTGGTTCATGTGTAAGTGCATTCTGCCATAGTTAAGTAATTCTTGCGTAATTTTCGTAAAATTTTGTCTGATTTCCTCTCTAAGTTGACCTAATCTTAATGTAGTATTGTCAACTGACAAAACATGATCGTCTCCTTCTAATAATTGAAATCGATTTTCCATATTAACTCTAAGCCATGAAAATTAATTTACCAATCTGGGTAAATTGTATATCATTGGTTATTTTGATTGAGTATTTGTCGAAGATCGTCAAGTGGCGATTCTGGTTGTTTGATTTCTGTTTCATCAGGCTCGAATTCAAGAGTTACTTTTATTTTCAATTTGCCTTTTTCCCAACCCTTTGCACCAATTCTTAGAATTTCAGCATCTAACCCTTGCTCAAACATTAATTTTACGTCAGGAATTTCCATGAATACTTTATTTTGGCTTAAATAAGAACTAAATACAGATGGTATTACGTCTTTGTTGATGAAAGAATACTCGATTGAAGTTTTGACTTGACCCAGCTTATAAATGTTATTCTTAAATTGAATAACATCATCATTGCCACATTTTTGCAGATAGGAGTTAAATTCCATCACAATCTCCTTTTGAAAACAACATTATATTATAGTAAGTCTAGTTTATTGGCAATATGTCAGCGTTTCAGAGTCCCGACTTCTTCAAGGAGTCGGGACTCTCTTTTTCACCTATTCTTCCAAATCATCAGCATTAGAAATCACATCACCATCACCAATTAAAGGCAACTGATGTTCGTATAATTCCATCGCCTCCAAACAAATATTTATCCCCACAACAGCCTGATTATAAACATCCATCTTTTCCTCAACTTCTCTCAACAAACGACGATTGCGATCGAGCTTTTCTTCCGCCTCTTGCTGCAAAGTTTGTTCCAAATAACTACGCGCTTGATTGTATTGTTGCAAAATCTCATCAGCTTGCTTTTCCGCCATCGGTAACAAGTTGGTATTGATAGTTTGATTGATGGTTTGGCGGAAGGTGCGGCGAATCGTTTCAGAGACTTTCGGCTCAAAATCTAACTTCAACAATTGGCGAATGGCTGGTTCTGCTTCTACCATACTTTCGCAGTCATAACTTTGCGATGTTTGTTGCAAAGTTTCGCGGAATTGGTATATTGAAAAAGTGCCTTCATCGTAAAAACGGGGACTCTCGCGCACGAAGCGATCGCACTCCACT
Source organism: Leptolyngbyaceae cyanobacterium (assembly GCA_036703985.1). Classification (GTDB taxonomy): domain Bacteria; phylum Cyanobacteriota; class Cyanobacteriia; order Cyanobacteriales; family Aerosakkonemataceae; genus DATNQN01. The sequence goes on along the minus strand of DATNQN010000133.1, from coordinate 6,863 downwards.
TTCGCTTGATTGATCAGCGCTTGATTAACGTAGTTTTCCACCTGTTTTAACTTTGATTCAATTCCCCCATCATTACCCAACAATCTATATAGATGGCGGTAATATTCCGACTTGCGAATTCGTTCCGTTAACCCTTGGAAAAAGTTAGCCACCAGTTCTTCGCAACACTCAACTAAAATATCTTCTAATTGATTTGCCAAATAATAAAGTGCTTCCACTAAAACTGCTAACAAAGGTGCAGTTGCATTGCGAGGATGGCTGAGGGTAGCACTTTGATAAGCGGCGCGAACAGAAAAGCTATCTAGCAATTCATCCAAGCGGCGAATCATCCGAGATTGCAATTTTTGGAAGTCAGTTTTAAACCCTTGACAATTATCGGTAATTACTTGATTAACTTCTTGTGCGATGTGTTGGTTAAAATCATTACCGATTTGTTGTAATTGCTGATTTAACAATCCCAATTCTTGCGCTTTCATCGCTTCGATTTCGCGAGGCTGACTATCTAAATTGCGGTATACTGATAAATAATGTTTTCGCAAACTGATGCACAACGGTTGTAAGTCATCAGCTAAATTAGCAAACAGTTGGGGTCGTTTTTCTTGAGTTAAGTAACGGGTAATCGCATCTCGAAATTCTTCGATCCCGCTATCTTCAATTAATTGCTTAATTAACGGCGTTCCCCATTCCGATAAGATGCGCGTGTAGTTTTCATTTGGCGTTTCGTAACTGTTGACGGAAACGCGAAATTTATTGGGGGATAATTTACCAGAGTTAGCGCAGTAACGGTTAAACTCATTGATGAATTGGGGTGTTTCTTCTCTTCCATCCATCCCTTTGACGCTTTCGGCAAAAATGGAATTTAAGCCAAAGCGATCGCGTCCGCTAGTATTTTTCAGTTGACTGCCGTAAAATCCAAGTAGGGCGCTGGTTTTGTAGATGCGGCTGGTGTCGCGAAAATCAGAATAAATCAAATTTTCCAAGCGTTGGCGTAACTGGGTGTTGTACCAAGTTTCGTCAATGCGATTGAACGCGAAAAAAACGCGATCGCGAATTCCGATATTACTTCGCATTTTCTCTAAAAGTTCCGTTTCTTCGGTTGTCATATCCCCCGCCGATGCAGGTTTTAAAACGCAGACAACCGCTGAAGTTTCCGAATCTTCTATTTTGCGATAAGTTAATTCGGCATCTTTTTTAACTGGTGCATCAATACCTGGCATATCGATTAAAATGTTGCCATCTTGCAATAAGGGATGATGACAGTAATACTCGATCCGCTTCAGTACTGCGCTATTACTTCCGCGACGCGCATAACTAGCAGCTTCTTTCAAACTGGAAAAATTTAATTGTTCCATTGAATAGATGGCGTTGTCGTCGGTGTAAATACGATCGCGATTTGCCAAATATCCCTGCAACAACAAGATCAACGCCTTCCCTTGTTTGGCGCGTTCCGATTTACTTTCGCCCCCCTCTTGTTGTACGATCGCATCACAACCTTGCAACAATAAGTTAATCACGTCCGATTTGTAGATATCGGGAGGCGCAGTTAATCCCAAACGTTTGCACAAAGCAAGCGCCTGTTCCCCAATTTCCGCTTCGCTTAAAAAAGTCAACACTACTCTTTCTGCATCAGATTCGGCATATTCGATATAACATTCCGTTCCCGTAGCGTGTCCTTCCGCGCTGTAAAGTAATTCCCGTTCCAACAAAGCATTGATTAGCATTGATTTACCAGCACTAAACGCGCCAGCAAACACTATTTCAAATTTGGGGGAAATCGCTTTTCGCAGGGAAGCTTGTACGGAAGTCGTGTCATGGGAACGCAAAGATGGTTCCTGATGTAACAAATTTAGTAAACTTTCAACTTGTTCTGGTAAATTTTCGCAGGCGGGAGATAATTGGTTCATCGTAGAAGGATATTTATTTTGAGAGATGATGATGGTCTTTTATCATTCTCTCAGATGGAGATCTCCGACTTCAATTAGATTTTTCGGTGCGTTAACGGAGTGTAACGCACCCTACACATTATCTGTGATAATCACGGGTTAAATTTTTACCGCAGATGAAAAAAGATAAACGCAGATTAACGCAGATAAGAAAGAGATTTTTTAGCTTTGTAGTAAAAACCAAAAAATTTTTGCCAATTTTGTGTATATGTAGGGGCGGGTTTAGCCAAAGAGTGGAAATTTCTATCAATAAGATTAAAGTTAAAACCCGCCTTTACCTTTACGTAAATGATATTAGAAGTTAAAGCTAGTACGAACTAATCCCACCCATTGCGTATCGTTATTACTGTCATTCTCTGGATTAATGACCAACCAAAATGCGGGAGTAATGGAGATATAGTCATTAATTTGGAGGCGATAAAAAGCTTCGACGTGATAGGAAGTATCGTTTTCTTCACGCACGTCACTGTTAGTTACGCGAGGTGGCAAACCAACTAAAATACCTGGTAGGTTGCCTTTACCTCCCACATCTGGAAAACTTAAGCCGATCGCACCATAAAAAATATCTGCTCGATCGCCATTATTAACATTGAGCAAATCCGTACCGCCTCTGCCATTAGCAAGGTTGCTAATACCGGAACTTTCCGCATTAGCAAGCGTATAAACGCCCCAAGCATGAACTTGAAAGTTGGGAGAAAAACGATAAAACCCTTGGATGCCGATCGAATCGCTGGATGTGGCAATATTGTCGCCAAAAGGTTGTGCAGCCAGAAAACTACCCGTACTGGCAGTCAAATCGACGTTGCCGCCCGGTGCGTAAGAACGGGAATAAGCTACGCCGATCGCACCTCGATCGCCATAGTAAACCAGTTGAGCTAAGGCATGGTACACACCGTTGAATAAACCGTATTTGGCTGATGGATTACTCGCATCACCTGCTAAATAACCGAGAGTAAGAAGTAGGTCTTTTCTGAGATTCCAGTTAATCGCCGCACCACCACCACCGCGACGGTAAAGGGGACTGTATTGACCGAATCGAGAGGGAATTCCCAAACTGTCGCTGGCGATCGTCGGAGGGGTAACGGTATCTGTAATATCCGTGTAACCAGCACCAACTGTACCGAGAGTCAGTGTAAGGCTGGAAGTAATTGGGGTGCGATACAGCAAGTGAGGAACGGTAACGTTGTTATTTTCGTTGCCATCAAAGGTCAATCGGGTCATGTTCGTACCCGTTTGTTCGGCAAGAGTGTTGCCAAAATTACCGAATTCCAAGCGAGTTCTCAGTAAATCCCGACCGTTGAAGCTGGTTTCAAAGTTTAATCGACCGCGATTGGCTAAAAAAGTCGTGGTATCATCGCGATCGCCATTCACGCGATTGCCGAACGTATCGACTACTGCCGTGATAATTTCCGCATTTAACTTAGTAGTGGTGGAAAACTGAGTTGCTTCTAATCGCGTCGCGCGTGCTTCTAGAGTCTCGACTCTACCGCGCAACGTAGCTAATTCCGTCGCAAATTGTGATTGCAATCTTTGTAATGCGAGTAAATCTTCCTGAGTAACCGTACTTGGATTATTAGGCGTTCCCGTTCCGATCAGTTCGACAATGCGATCGAGACAAGTATTCAATCCAGCTGCAAATTCATATCGCGTCATCGCACGGTTACCCCTGAAAGTGCGATCGGGATAACCCTCGATACAGCCATAACGTTCTACCAAAGATTGTAGTGCTTGAAACGCCCAATCAGTAGGCTGCACATCCGAAAGTTGAGAAACAGAATTGACTTGCGCCAAAGGGTCTTCAGCCATACTTTCTGACACTTCAGACTCCGGCGCAACTGAATCATCAATTGGTGTAGCCAAAGCTGGAGATAATCCGAGTAATATAGCAGGTGATGCTAACAAGAAAATACGAACTTTATGCAGGAAATATTTAAGTGACATAAACAAATATTTGCCTTTTTTAATGAATACTAAATCCTTGTGAATTTTCAGAAACAAATATCAACTTCGGTAGTGTCAGTTGCAAAAAAAATCGCCTTCATATCTTCGTTCATCTGTCTTTATCTGCGGTAAAAATTAAACCCCTAATTCCCACAGATAATTTTTCACATCTTGCCCAAATAGATAAACACATCCAAAATTATCTCTGTACCCAAGCAGAAGGCTATCGCCTACATCTGTGTTCATCTGTGTTCATCTGTGTTCCATCTGTGGTAAAAAACTTACCCTGGCACTTTTGCAAAAAACCTAATACTCAATCAAGCAGCACTAGAACGAGTGCGAACTCTATCAATAGTTACGGCGATAATAATCACCAAACCTTTCACAACCAGTTGCCAAAAGAAAGATATGTTCATCAAAGTTAATCCGTTATTCAACAGAGCAATAATTAAAGCACCGAGTAAAGTCCCCCAAATCGTACCGATGCCACCGGTAAAACTAGTTCCTCCTAAAATTACGGCGGCGATCGCATCTAATTCATAACCTTGTCCCAACATCCCAGTAGCACTGTAAAGGCGCGAAGCACTCATTACGCCGCCTAAACCTGCAAGTAAACCACTTACACCATAGACGAATAACAGTACTCGACTCACTTTAATTCCTGTTAATCTTGCAGCGCGTGCATTACCACCAACTGCATAAATATGTCTGCCTAAAACAGTCCTTCTTAAAACAAACCAACTGATGGCAACTGCCAAAAAAGCAATCACAACTAACCAAGGAATTGGCCCTAAATAATTGTTACCTATCCAAGCAAAATTTAGATTGCGATTGATCACGGTAGTACCGCTAGCTACTAAATAAGCCATACCTCGTAAAGCAGTGTAGGAACCGAGCGTTACGATGAAGGGAGGTAAACCTAAATAAGCAACTAGCGCACCATTGATCAAACCAAGACCCAAACCAACTAAAAGGGCAACTGGTATGGCAAACCAACTCAAAACTGGAACTAAAGAAACCAGCACTGACACTACTGCGGTTACACCTAAAATTGACCCAACAGAAAGGTCAATTCCTCCCGTTAAAATGACATAAGTTAATCCGGTTGCCAGCACGATATTAATTGATGCTTGCCGAATCACATTGATCAGATTTCCGAGGGAAAGAAAGTTAGGCGTGACTAGGGAAAAAATTATGCAAATTACTAGCAAAATCGGTAAGATGCCTGCTACTTGGAAAAAGTTTCTCCAAGCTTGGCTTTTACTTGCTTTTTTGCGATCGCTAGTGCCGTTTTGAGTTGGTTTTACTTCGGTTGGACTCCTCATGATTTTTCTACCTCTCTTGCTCCCGTTGCATAAGCCATGATGTTTTCTTGTGTAATCGCTTCACCAGTCGCTCCGCCTACTTCACCTACTAGGTGTCCCGCACGCATGACTAATACGCGATCGCTCATTCCCACCACTTCCGGCAGTTCGCTGGAAATCATTAAAATGGCGACACCTTTGGCGGCTAAATCTGCCATAATTCGATAAATTTCACTTTTTGCGCCAATGTCTACACCTCGCGTTGGCTCATCTAAAATCAGCACTTTGGGATTTATTGCCAACCAACGAGCTAGTAATAATTTCTGTTGATTTCCTCCTGATAAATCCACTGCTCTGATGCTCGGACTGGCTAGACGAATTTGTAAATTGTTAATAGCATCAGTGGTAATATTAGAGAGTCGGTTTGAGTTGAGAACTCCAGCGGTTGCTTCTCTGCCCAAAACGTTCATCACGATGTTTTCATGAGAACTCATCTCTAGGAATAATCCTAGATCTTTGCGGTCTTCTGGGACGTAGGCAATTCCTGCTGCGATCGCATCCTGTGGGTTAGAAATATTCAGGGGACGACCTTCTAGTAAAATTTCACCGCTCGTCTTTGCATCGGCACCAAAAATCAAACGAGCAATTTCAGTTCTTCCCGCACCAACTAAACCTGCTAAACCAACAATTTCACCAGCATAAACTTGAAAATTGGCTGATTTTACTTTGCGTCCGTCGCTTAAATTTCTGACTTGCAGAACAGCCGCACCGCGAGTAGTTTGATGTTTATGTTCGTACAAATCTTGTAACGGACGACCTACCATCATTTCTACTAAGCGAGGTGCGGAAATATCTTGCTTTTCGATCGAGCCGATGTACCCGCCATCTCGCAGTACGCTGACGCGATCGGCAAGTGCATAAATCTCTTCCATGCGATGGCTGATGTAAATAATCGCGATCCCTTCTTCTCGCAAGCGGCGAACGATCGCAAACAGATTTTCGGTTTCCCGCTCGGAAAGTGCTGCTGTCGGTTCATCCATTACCAGAATACGGCTTTTATCTTTCAGTGCCCTTGCTATTTCAACTTGTTGTTGTTCGGCAATTGAAAGGTTTGAAACAGTATCGTTCGGATCGAAACTTGCATTGAGGTTTGCTAGTATTTCCGCCGCCCGATGTCGCATTCCGCTTTGGTCGATCGCGCTACCTTTAGTAAGTTCGCGACCCATAAAAATGTTGTCTGCAACTGTTAGATTGGGAGCGAGATGAATCTCTTGATAAATAATCGCAATCCCTAAATCTCTGGCTTGACCAGGGTTGGTCATTCTAATCGGTTGACTATCAATTCTGATTTCACCTGCATCAGCGGTATAAACTCCGGCCAGAATTTTCATCAAGGTACTTTTTCCCGCTCCATTTTCACCCATCAGAGCGTGAACTTCACCTGGATAAATCGTGAGATTCACATCATGCAAAGCTCGAAACCCATGAAAGGTTTTTGTAATACCTTGCATCTCCAGGATAGGTTTAGTTTTTATGAAAGTTGGAGTAATACTTGTCATCGCAAATTTTGGTTTTTATTAAGTGATGATTACACTGGAAGAAAGAATTCAGGAGTCAGAATTCAGGAGTCAGGAGCCACAAAATTTCCTCTTGCCCCCTGCCCCCTGCCCCCTGC